>NZ_JBYKYF010000426.1:0-2056 GCF_057736855.1 Sporomusa sp. | reverse complement strand
TTTATCTTTTCAAAGCCATTACTCATTAATGAATATAGCTTTTGTTTGTAGTCGTCATACCTAATGCTATGCTATCACCATCCAAACCCATGGCCGTTATGCAGGAATCACACAAGGATTTTACATAAATGGCATTTTGTACAGCATCAGTCTTAATTATATCCTGGCGTTCCTGGGCAGTCAAGCAATCAAACCCAAACTTGGCTTCATCTACCTCATCTACTTCTAATGTATCAATCGGCTCATTACAATATTCACAAGTATAAAAAATTTTCATGAGTTACCCCTCTTTCTTGCATTTTTGCCAGTATAATTAGCCAACCATTTGATCACTGTGACATTGTAGATTAGATGTAACACAATACCAGTGACCAACCCCAGCCAAATGCTTCCTGTCATGACCAAAACACCTGCCGTAGCGAGACCAAACAAGCTGTGTCCGCCAATGCTTAAAACCGGTGCTGCCAGTCTTCTGCCACCATCCTGATACCAGTCGTATACAGCTTCAATAGCACCAAAGACCACATGGACAGCAATAAGGTCAGCCTTCAGATAATAGGCAAATAGGGTTTTGGCAGCTTCCTCTACAACCGGCCCCAGACTAATGACGGTTACTGGTCCGATATATTGCAGGAATAACCGGTTAAGCAAAAAGCTCAGGCCCGCCATAAGGGCAGCAATGATATAGGCCATGAGTCATCCTCGCAAAAGATCTGTCAGATTTATGGTGTAATGCACAGTATGGCAATGCTGTCTGCAAGTTTTATAACCGCAAATGTATGGCAGTCTATATTTATTATTTCCCAACAAAATAGCTAAGTATACCCTGTGATACCGTGTTTATCATAGCTTCAGCTTACCTGCCGCCTGTATTTTTCCACTATCAGCCACTAAACAACAGGATAAATTTGCTTATGCGGCGAAATTATGGTTTTAGTCAATGAATATATATTTTTTTGGAGGGATGGTTTTGCAAAAATTTTATAACTCAGTTTGCCGCTTGCTAGCGTTAGCACTAACCATTATGTTGTTGCTACCCGCCGCGGCACTAGCCGCACGAAAACAGCCAGCAGTACCACCTGCGCCTGTGAAAGTGACTGTACTGGCCACAGCCGGAATCAATGGCCATATTATTAACTGGAATTATGAACTTCCTAAAACAGCTGATTTTGGCCTTGTGAAGATTGCCAGCTTAGTAAAAAAGGAACGCCAGAGCAATCTTAATACGCTGTTAGTAGATTGCGGCAATATGTTTTCTGGTTCAGCACTAACCGATTACTTTGCCACCACAACGTCAAATCTGCCAAATCCAATGGTTGCCATGTATAACTATCTTGGCTATGATGCCGTAGTGCTTGGTAAAGGGGAACTTGCCTATGGTCAAGATTATTTAGCGAACGCCTTATTGCAGGCTAAATTCTCAGTGCTCTCTGCCAACGCCCGTACCTCGGACAAATCCTTGTCTGCCATTCAACCGTACATCATTAAAGAGATTGCTGTTGGCAAAGACAAGAAAAAAGAAAAAATCCGTATTGGCATTGTCGGTGCTTCGGCCATTAATCCTGCCACTGACCTACCAGCAAATGCCAACCTAACCTTTATCGATCAGGATAGTGCCATTAACGCTACTGTCAAAAGCATTCAAAAGTCGGTAGATGCGATTATTGTCGTCAAAAATGATGGTTTAGTAGTGAGCGGAGTTGCCGCACCCACTCCAGGTAAATTTGGCAGCAGCTTAAGCAAGACCGAATTAACCTTTGAAAAGTTAGGAAAAAAATGGGTACTTACGGGAACAGATACTTCCAACATATTTTCCGTAATGGCACCACCTGATAGGGGAATGGCAGATGCAGCCTGGCCTTATCATGATGCGACACTTCAACATCTAAATAAACGTCCATAGCATCGTAACCAATGTATTATTTTGCACATCAGGTCAGGGGACTCAGCTCCATACAATAACCTAATAAAAAGATAAAATGCCATGTCTGTGACATGGCATCAGATTGTAGACAAAGCCGCTTTTATGCCGTAAGGCAAAAAGCGGCTTTCTATT
>NZ_JBYKYF010000425.1:0-2059 GCF_057736855.1 Sporomusa sp. | reverse complement strand
CTTGTTTGAATCCAAGATCCATTCCTCCGCAACCCGAAAAAAGTGAAATAAGGCGCGGTGCGGTTTTCTCTTCCATCTTCTCAACTACCGCATTTTGCGTTTTGTCCGTCCGACCGTTACAATTCAATGAAGACTCAATGTACTTATCAATATCACTTGCGCGAATTCTCCATGTACGAGTACCTATTCTTGACGCTTGCAAATCACCGTTTTTTATAAGACGGCGCACTGTTTTCTCCGATAATTGCAAATATTTAGCGGCTTGAGAAACGGTTAATAGATCCGTGTGCATAAATAGGGCCCTCCACTTATTTTGATATAAATTATACCATACGAGAATTAAATAGCAAGCTTTTTTGAGAACAAAACGGAATTTTGGGGAAATAACGGACAAGAAAGATATACGCTATAAGTATGAACATACAATTACAATTAAGTTAATTTCATAAAAACAAAAACTCCCTTTCGGGATCTTCAAAGGTTCTAATAAAAATATAGATTTTTTCAAGGCTCTAGCTCTTTGTCAAGTTTCTTCGAGGCATCTTTTTATTGCTTTTGACGGTAAAATTCTAATATTTTCAAGGTTATTTTAGATGCCGATGGAATTAACTCCACAGGTGGTTGTTTGTAAGCATCTCTTTTTGGGTTTTGAGCTCGTAATCTAACTAAATAATCTCTTGCCAAGTAAAATTTATCAGATGCTCGCTGTATCGGTGTTTAATGGTATCGGCTTCGTATTTGATGATAGTGATACAATGGTCATTGACATATGGGTAAGCGGTCAAAAGCATGAGTAGGCCGTAAAAGAAGTCGTATAATGTCGGGAAATACTGCTTAAAAAAGCCATTGGCAGTATCTTCGCCAGTTTTAAAACCTGATGTATTTGCTGATACTATGAGGTTCAGTTTCCGCTTAAGTGTATTGAGATTCTGCAACAATCGCTTCGAGATGGCCGATAAAATCCTAAAATTGCGGGATTATGTCATCCATTGCTTCTCTGTATGGTTTTGCAATGCGGTCTACCCGGATGCTTATAAGACTCTGTTAAAACTTTACGGGTGCGGATAAAAAGGAAAACTCTCTTTGACGGATAAAAACCACCAAGAAGGTCTTATATTAGTTTGCTGACGTGTCTACCGTGTCAACTCTGAACACCACAGCCACCATTACAGAGTCTTTTACCCGCTTATTACGTGAAAACTCATCCACTGGGTCAAAAGTATAATGCTCATAAAAGTGCCTAAAATTAAGGACTTCTAAAAACTTACTCTTTGTATTCGAGCATGGCTCGACCCGCTTTGATAGATAAGGCTTGCCGTTTTTTCAAATAACTGTGTTTCAAGCCATTTGATATATTCGGTTTTAAATAATGTTAATCTGTGTTTCGTTTCTTCACTCTTAAAAATTTCATCAATTCTAAACAAAAAAATAACTCCATTCAGTAAAATAGACATTATGCAATTTTGTTTGGCTAAACCATTTTATTGAGCTAAATTTAGTCATCATCAATAATCTCCATAATATCTGAAATATCGCAGTTTAATGCCTTGCAAATCTTCACAAGCACATCGGTCGTTACATTTTCGTTTTTACCCAGTTTTGCCATAGAAGATGTACTAATACCAGCCGCTTCTCTTAAATCTTTCTTTTTCATATCTTTATCGATTAAGAGTTTCCATAGTTTTTTATAGCTTACGGCCATAATTGTCACCTCGCTCGTTATAAAGAATACCACAAAGTAGGCCGAAACACAATAAAAATTTGAGTTCGCGTAATAAATATTGTGTTTTGCGCAATTTATGTTATAATTTACATAAGGAAATATCTGGTCTGTATGATGAAATGTTATTATGGAGGTACGGTATGGCAAGTGTCAGCTCGTTCAGAGATGTTATTGCAAACATGTATTATAATGATCTCTTTGACGAATTGTCCGAATATATAGAGGATAACCCGGATAAGCTGGAATCCAACTCATACCGTGTGCAATCACCGGACGAAGCCGCATTATCCGATTTTGACATCATAATGATAGACATAACTGACTCGCCAGGTAACA
>NZ_JBYKYF010000424.1:0-2064 GCF_057736855.1 Sporomusa sp. | reverse complement strand
GTGCTATCACCGCCTTGTTAGCCATATTGAAGTGGAAAAGTATTTGGAGTTTTCTTCAAGGAATCTATTTCCTGTTAAAATTCAGTAAATTCGGGGTCGCTTGCTTATCTATGCTGGCTACCCTTGGTGTGTATGCATGGTTTTATGGGATTTGGTGGGCGGTTGGTTTTGTGTTGTTGATTGCCATTCATGAATATGGCCATATGTTTGCTGCAAAAAAGCAGAATATCCCGGTAACGGCACCTGTCTTTATTCCGTTCTTAGGAGCACTGATCGGCCTTAAGGAACCGCCTAAGGATGCTGCAACAGAAAGCGTCATTGCCTATGGCGGTCCGCTATTTGGCTTTTTAGGTACTGTGGTGTTTCATGCAGCTGCCTATGTGTTTCAGTCGCCGCTACTGTTCTCCCTGGCTTTTACCGGATACTTTCTTACCCTGTTTAACCTCATTCCGGCCTCGCCGCTTGATGGTGGCCGCATTGCCGGTGCGGTATCTCCGTATATCTGGATTTTGGGAATACCATTGGTTGTTGCTCTCATCTGGTTCAGTTTTAGTCCTATCTTATTTCTAGTGTTGTTTGCGGCAGTGCATCGCGCATGGGAGTTCTGGAAGCACCGGCATGATGAGTATTATCATACTCACATAAGGTTTCGGCTTAAGATCGGAACTGCTTATCTTGTATTGATGTTATTGAGTGGGATATTAACCTACGAAGCTCACCTTACGGCTGAGGCGTTGCGACCTCGTTAACGTAACGAGAGTAGACTGCAATTGTGCTGCGAGAAATCTGGGTAGTCAGATTTTCGCTTTTGTTGTTAAAACACATTCGATAACACGGCAATGCATGGTGTAGAGTATTATAAAATAAACATAGCAATTAACTTGTTTAAAAGGACTTGGTAGAAGCCAAGTCTTTTTCTTATCACCAGCGCCGTAAGTTTTACTACTACTATTTGTTTGGATTGGGCGACAACTCTGTAGCAAATTTTTTTATTAAAAATAAAGTATTGTAAGAGAACAAGCATAACGGAGATAGTTTGAAAAAAATGCAATAAATCTCTGTTTCTATAATAATTTAAAACTTTAACTTTTTATTAAGTTAAAGTAATATAATAATAAGTTTGAAAGCTAGACAAAGGCGGAGGATTTGTTTATGAAAAAAGTAATTGGCTTACTAGTGTTTCTAATGATGATGGGGCTGCTGCTTGCCGGGTGCGGCAGTACGGAAACGAAAGCGCCTGCCAAAAAAATTGTAATTGGTTTGGATGACAGTTTTCCACCAATGGGCTTCAGGGATGAGAAGAATAATATAGTTGGCTTTGATATTGACATGGCTAGAGAAGCCGCAAGAAGACTCAACATGGAGGTCGAGTTTAAAGCGATCGATTGGAGTACCAAAGAATCGGAATTAAACGGCAAACGTATTGATGCGTTATGGAATGGAATGAATATTACGGAAGAACGCAAAAAAAATGTATTGTTTAGCGATCCATATATGGAAAGCAAACAGCTTATTTTTGTACTTGCCGGTTCGCCGATTAAAAGCGCTGCCGATCTGGCCGGCAAAGTAGTAGGTGTGCAGTTGTCAAGTATTGGTGAGGAAGTTGTGAATAAGGATGCTAAATTAAAGGCTTCTTTAAAAGACTTCAAAACGTATCCGGACTGTATTTCAGCCTTTATGGACCTTAAATCCGGTCGACTGGATGCAGTTGTAACAGATGAAATTCTAGGTAGATACTATATGTCTAAAGAAGTTGGCCAGTATGAAGTGATTGAACAGCCGCTTGGCGAAGTAGGTTACTACGGAGTTGGCTTTAGAAAAGAAGATAAGGAACTGCGCGACAAAGTGCAGGCTGTTCTTAATGAAATGAAAAAAGATGGCACTTCTGCACAAATTTCGAAAAAGTGGTTTGGTGCCGATATTGTGAAATAGAGCGTTGGGGGGCGTGTCGCAAAACGTTTATGGAAAAAACGTCTTGTGACACGCCTCTTTTTAGTAAAAAGAAGAAAAATAGGCTCTATAATAAATGTTGGGGTAACCAGTTCTACAACTGGAACTGCCTCA
>NZ_JBYKYF010000423.1:0-2079 GCF_057736855.1 Sporomusa sp. | reverse complement strand
CTATAGGGGCACAGCTCACCCTTAAAGGGTTTTTACAACCTTCTTTTTGTGATCTTTATCCGGTCAAAGAACGTTTTGGGTAACCATTTTCTCACATTCTTATTCCGCTTGCCACAAGCATCACAGATCTCAGCCTGCCTGTCTTACATTTAGGGCATACATACGGATCGTGACCCGTAAGCTCCCGCCATACTTCCCTGGTGGTTATTCCTTCCAACACCGGTAGGAAAGAGGTTTTTCCTATCAGTTCAAAACAGGCCGAAAGTTTTTCTTTCATATTACACAGGGCCATAAAACCAAAATACCTCACTTTGTAAAATCCATAAGGCAGAACATGTTGTAAAAAACGCCTGATAAACTCATCGGCTTCTTGCTCATGGGCGATCGTTAATTATTTCTACAAAAAACTCCAGAGTAGGAGATTTTGCCGAGAGCGAGAGATAGAATATCTAAAGACACCTTCATATATATTTTTGGAGGGTGTTTTTATTATGTGGGTACAATGGTGGGTACAAAAAAAGGATTACTTTACGTAATCCCTTAATAGGCAATCTCTATTTGTGGTGCCACCGGTTACTGAACTACTTAATTTGTACTAACTGAAAAAGCATTGATTATCAGTACATATAGCAATATTTCTTAACGTATATTTTCGGCATAAATTAGCGTAAATTAGGTAATGTATGGTACAAATGTATGGTACAAGTTAATTTTTATTATATTTGTCTTGTAATTGTTCCATAAAATATCTTATCAATGGCAAAAATCTATTTTGTACTGCGGACACAAAAAGTCCAACGCGATGACGAAGCACCTATTTGGGCGCGTATCGTGGGAGGCCGCCAATTTGAATACAGAGCGACCTCAACGCTGACAATACCAATCAAGCATTGGAACAGTAAAAACGGATGTGTCCGGGAATATTCGGGCGATAATAAAGCACTTGCGGAGCGTTTGCGTGGCATAGATAAGCGGTTGAATGCGATCCGCCATGCCTTGTTGCAAGCAATAACAGACAATGAAGTATTTACACCCGCCATTGCACGGGAAACCATTGCCAATTGTCTTAGGGGTTTTGAAGTCCGGGTAACGGCCATTCCTAAGGATATAGCGATGTATTGTGATTATGTCATTTCCGAGATGCAGAGCGGAGCACGTCAGAACAAGGGAAGGCAATACGCGCAGAATTCAATAAAGGCATGGCAAAGTTTCTCGAAGTTGCTAAAAACATTCTTATCAAAACATCATTCTTCCTGGGACACGATCAATGTTGAGGAATTCAAACAATATCTTATAAATGGTGGGTACCTCAACAAGACCATAAATAAGTATGTAACTACATTTAAGACGTTATGTGCATTTGCATTCGCAGACGGACTGCACCATAACGCTGACATTGCAAAGGTAGTTTACCGGGAAAAAACCGAGAAAAAAGACAAAACTTTCAAGCCATTTTTGACATTGGCAGAATTGGAGGCACTATATAAAATGCACCTTCCGGCAGGGAGCCTAAAAGACAAGGTTAGAGACGTTTTTCTGTGCGGTTGCTATATGGGCCAACGCATATCAGACTATGGCCGTATAAGTCCGGAAATGTTCAAAAAAACGGCAAATGGGTATGACGTTGTTAGTCTTACCCAGGTAAAGACAGGAACGACCGTAACCATACCCGTACTTAGTCAGTATTTGACAAAAATATTTAAGAAGTACGATTACCAACTTCCGAGGGTATGCGACCAGGTACTAAACAGATATATAAAAGAGATTCTCCGTGAATTGTCGCAAACGGTTCCGTCTTTGGCTGAAAGGTCCATTACATTGCTGACAATGAAGGAACGCGAAGCAGAGGCAGCCGGGAAGATGAAGTTTGAACGTGATGCAAAAGGTAACGTATGGCGGCCCAAATGGGAGATGGTGAGTTCACACACGGCCCGCAGAACCTGCATAACCAATCTATATATTACCGGACTATTTGACGATCGTACATAATGGCAATATCGGGCCATAAAAGCCAAGAATCATTTGAAGGGTATATATGCCTTAGTTCAGAGATGATCGCTGAAAGAATAGCGCAAAAAC
>NZ_JBYKYF010000422.1:0-2089 GCF_057736855.1 Sporomusa sp. | reverse complement strand
CGTGATGAATTAAAAGGAATTGTCGACATTCAGATCGTAGCCTTCCCACAGGAAGGAATACTGTCTTATCCCAATGGCAAACAGTTATTGGAAAACGCTGTACGCATGGGAGCCGATTGTGTCGGCGCCATTCCGCATTATGAATTCACAAGAGAGTACAGTGTCGAGTCTCTGAACTTTGCCATGCAATTAGCGGAAAAATATGATAAGCTGGTAGATGTTCACTGTGATGAAATTGACGACGAAGCTTCCCGTGGCTTAGAAACCCTGGCATGCAGGGCTTACGAATCTGGGATGAAAGAAAGAGTTACTGCCAGCCATACCACCGCGATGCATTCCTATAATAACGCGTATGTTTCTAAACTATTTAGGCTGCTCAAATTAAGCGAAATCAATTTTGTCGCCAACCCATTGGTCAATACCCATCTTCAGGGCAGAATGGATACCTATCCCAAACGTCGTGGCGTCACCCGGGTAAAGGAACTGCTGGCGGCAGGAATCAATGTATCTTTCGGACATGACGATATCTTTGACCCATGGTATCCGTTAGGAGACGGCAACATGCGTGACGTAGTACACATGGGCCTGCATGTCTGTCAAATGATGGGCTATGAGGAAATCCTAAATTCCTATCGCCTAATCACCCATAATGCAGCACGAACACTTAATTTGAAGCATTATGGAATCAAAGAAGGACATCCTGCCGACTTTATCGTACTGGATGCCACCAACTTCTATGATGCGCTGAATGAAAAATCCGCCGTTCTCTACTCCTACCGGGGCGGTAAATTAATTGCCTCCACCACTCCAAGTATCAAAAAGGTACTCTTTTAAAACATCAGACATAAAAAGACTATTAACCAAAAACACCTCCGCACCGGTATTCTGACATCACGTCAGTATACACGACGAAGGTGTTTAATTATTTTAGCAAGTTTCTCTACTAACCCCCTAGTTATAAAAAATCCGCAGTAGCAAAAAAGCCTCCCGGAAAATATTGCGTCTATTTATGTGCATAAAACGAGGTCAAGCAGAAAATACTATTCACTCTAACATAAATATGCTAAACTAATGGTACAAGCATATATCTAGGGGGGATTGAAATGAGATCATCTTTGCTCAATTCTATCGAAAAGACACTAGATACATTGCATTTTTTATATCGTGCCGCACCAGTTATTTTAGGAATCTGTTTCGTCCTTGCAGCCCTGGTATGTTATATATTAGTGAATTCTATAATGGGAAACTAAGTTTATGGTGAACCTGCCTTTTTGGTGGGTTCTTTTTTCTTGCATTGAGCATCATTAAGTATTATTTAATCCAGTGCAGTTTTTATAGCTCTAATCTTTGCCTTACTCTTTTTACTAATCCCCCCTTAAGCCATTCCGTCTTTTTGTGGCGCAACCACGAGTCTTTGAGCAACTCAGCTATTTCCCTGCCCTCAGAACCACCATTACGCATACGTGTAAGCCAATAGTTAACCATTGCTTCAAACCTATCTGGCTTAGCATCATCATAACCTTGGGACAGCATTTCTCGTTTAACTGGTGAAACACTTTCCATCATTTCGGCACATCGGCGTGCTATTTTCTCGGCTTCCCATTGTGCTGCTTCTTGGGCAATACATTGTTGTTTTCTTGAACTCGCTGTAATGCGCTAATCAGCCTAAAATTTTTAAAAATGCCATAACCGGAAGAACGCTTGCTGCCTATTCCCCAGCTTTCCAGAGCTTGCTGCAGCAAGGTAGCTGCCAACGCAGTAGCTTGAACATCACCTTGAATAGCGAAGTAAAAATCACCAACAACAGCAATCTGGGGTGCGGGAATAGGAGAATCAAAATCTGTTGCCGCTTGTTCACCGTAGGAAGAATAGTAGTCAGAATGATGGGTGGTGATTATTTCTGGTACAAAAGGTTTCTCAATATTTGGTATCCACATTGCATCATAAAATTGAACCCCGCCGCTTTCTGACTGTTGGGAGCCAGTAACATCATCTGCCGAGGCTCCAAAAAGCCATTGATATAGCTCGGCATTGATTTTGACGCTGGCGGCGTAAGCTCGGCAAAGTCCCTTAACAGAAGACCCGGGTA
>NZ_JBYKYF010000421.1:0-2099 GCF_057736855.1 Sporomusa sp. | reverse complement strand
CAACAGTTGAAAAGTTTGAAAGTTCGAATATATAAATAATGAACTACGAATACTATATAAGGAAGATTTTTTTCTATGTTTCTTTCCAAAAAAAAAAAGGAATGTAGCTTTTTGTGAGGAATAATAATTATTATCTGATTAAATAATGATAATAACCTGGAGGGGTTTATTATGAAAATTGCGGATTTAGTACAAAGTGCTGATTGGAAAACCGAAAAACATGTGCCTGTGATTGAGGCACCAAGCCAGGTAAAGGCTGGGGAAAAGGTTACTGTTGAAGTTTGTGTAGGAAAAGAAATTCCTCATCCGAATACAACAGAACATCATATTCGCTGGATAAAGCTATATTTTAAACCTGACAATGGAAAGTTTGCTTATGAAGTAGCGACTTTTGAATTTAACGCCCATGGCGAATCCGTAGAAGGTGCCAATAAGGGGCCTGCTTACACTGAACCATTTGGTAAAGCAGTTGTCAAATTAAATGCTTCCGGAACCTTTGTTGCTGAAGCATACTGCAATATTCATGGCTTATGGGAAGGGTCTAAGGCCATTACTGTAGAAGGATAATATATATTTAAAGTCAGGGTGAATCACTCCTGACTTTTCTTTATTTTGCATTGCTAGTATATTAATTCATTAAATTCTTGCTAGTTTTGTCCTTTTACAGAAGGAATTTGTATTTATATGGAGAATAATATCAGCCATGCTGATTTATATGCTGTAAAGAAAAGGAGGAAAGGCATGGCACTTATTGTAAAAAAATTTGGCGGAAGCTCCGTAGCTACACCAGAAAAAATTATGGCAGTTGCCAAGCGAGTATTGCGGGAAAAAAAACCTGACGATAAAATTGTTGTGGTGGTATCAGCAATGGGAGATACTACCGATGATTTGATAAGTTTGGCTAAAGAAGTTACTGATCAGCCTGTAGCTAGAGAAATGGATATGTTGATGGCTACAGGTGAACAAGTATCGATTGCGCTGTTAGCCATGGCATTTCACAAGTTAGGACATGAGGCCGTGTCTATGACTGGTTTTCAAGCTGGTATAACCACCAATGAGGTTTTTAACAAGGCCAAGATTATTGACATTGACCCTACAAAAGTACATAAGGAACTTGATGCTGGTAAAATTGTAGTAATAGCCGGTTTTCAAGGGATAACCCAAGCAGGGGATATTACTACCTTAGGCCGGGGGGGTTCTGATACTACCGCGGTTGCAGTGGCAGCCAGCTTAAAGGCTGATCATTGCGAGATTTTTACCGATGTTGATGGTATTTATACTTCTGATCCGCGGGTTGTGCCAAATGCTAAACGGATGAAAGAGATTACACATAACGAAATGCTTGAAATGGCTCGCCTCGGTGCTGGTGTAATGCATCCGCGTTCTGTAGAATTGGGTAAGCATTATGGTATGGCAATTCATGTTCGTTCCACCTTCACCGATGAACCAGGTACATTTATCAGGGAGGAATATACGATGGAAGAAAAAGAGTTTGTAATCCGTGGTGTAACACATGATAGCAATGTTGCTAAAATTGCAGTATTGGGAGTACCAGACCGCCCAGGTATTGCTTATAAAATATTTTCTGCGCTCGCTGATGCCAATATTGATGTGGATATGATAGTTCAGAGTATGCGCGCTATGGATAAAAATATAATTGACATGGTATTCACTGTTGCTCAAGGTGATGTTCCTCAGGCTAAGCTTATTTTGGAAAAATTGGCTAAAGAAATGGAATTTAGCGGTTTAATCATAGATGAGCATGTAGCTAAAGTGTCGGTAGTAGGCGCAGGCATGTTAGGCAATCCAGGGATTGCTGCTGCCACCTTTGGCGCATTGGCTGATGAAGGCATTAATATTGAGGTTATTAGCACCTCGGAAATCAGCATATCCTGTTTGGTTGCGGAAGATAAAGCGAAACAAGCTGTTAATGCTATCCATGCCCGTTTCTTTCCCGCATAAATCCTGTCAATAAAAGCTTTGTGGAGCCTCTGGCAAAAGCGGGTAGGGTTGGTTGGCAATCAGACTTACAATGTTTAGAGCCAGGGGCTGTCGCGTTAAGACAGCCCCCAAATAGAAAAAACTGCAATCAGTTACTT
>NZ_JBYKYF010000420.1:0-2102 GCF_057736855.1 Sporomusa sp. | reverse complement strand
TGTTTATGGTGTGTCTGCGAGGCTTTATTATTGGTTTTACAGTTGGTTTTTTAGTAAACGAATACATTATGAAAGGTTTATTCTTTGCTCTTGTTTCCGTTTTACCACATAATTTTCTGGCCGTGCCAGCCATTTTGGCAACAGGTGTAGCGGCAACAACCTTTTCCTTGATGTTAGTGCGCCGTAAGAATAAAAATAATCTTTTTTATAGCTCGGTATATTATTCGCTATTTTGCTTGGTTATGATGGTGCTCATGCTAGGTGCGACTCTGATCGAAGTATATATTTCACCGGTTTTCATGAAAACCATAGCTCAAATCATTGTTAACTAACAAAGGCTGCATAGATGTGCAGCCTTTGTTGCTAGTTATTAGTAAGGAAAAAGTGGCTTTCTTTGCGCTTTTTTATTGGTTTATTTGACAGGTTATCCATTATTTTTAAAATGCGAATAAACCCTCTATGTGATGAATAATATGATATTAAGTTAATTCAGAACCCATATTATACAAGGGGGAGGGAAGAGCAAGCGTATGGTAGTGATGTTTTCTTTGCGACGGGCAATAAAGCGGTCGAAAGTGTATATTAGCATCGTCCTATTAACGCTTATTATCTTCTACATTCTACCCAAATTAGTGACTATGCTATGGGAGTTAAATAATCCGGGGTTAAAAATACGAGATCAACATCTATTAGAAAAACCATTGCGGGTAATGACTGAAACAAAGACGACTGTCTCCTTGCAGTGTGACATAGAATAGCAGTTCTTATAAAAAAACACTAAAACTTTACAAAACATGATAGACCAATAAAGGAAAAGTTAACTTCATGTTGAATAAAGAATTAAACCAGATACTGTGGATATTAGCCGATAATCTGGCAAGAAAAAGGGTGGTAAAGTAAAATGGAATCGTATGTTAATGAATTTATTAACTATCTTGCAGTTGAGCGCGGATTAGCGCAAAATACGCTTGAATCCTATGGTCGGGATTTACGGCAGTTTCATACATTTTTGCAAAATAGTCAATTAGATTTTATACGAAATTCGAACCGCGACACCATCCTAAGCTATCTTCACAATCTGCAAATGAAAGGACGAGCTGTTTCTACGATTTCACGTAATCTTGCGGCCATAAAGTCTTTTTATCAATATCTTGTCAGAGAACGCCATATTGACAAAGATCCTGCTGTCAACTTAGAGTCACCCAAACTGGAGAAAAAACTACCCAAGATACTTACCATTGCTGAAGTGGAAGAACTATTAAAACAACCTAATACGTCTCAACCTACTGGTCTACGGGACAAAGCCATGTTGGAATTATTGTATGCGACTGGTATTAGTTTGTCTTAACATATCTGATGTTAACCTGGAGATGGGATATATTAAATGTTATGGCAAAGGTGCCAAAGAACGTATTGTACCGCTTGGCTCGATTGCCGCCAAATGTGTGCAGGAATATATTAATAAAGGGCGTCCGAAACTGGTTCGTACGTATGAAGAAGCATCATTATTTGTCAATCATCATGGTAATCGGCTTACTCGGCAGGGATTTTGGAAAATTATCAAGAAATATGCATTAGAAGCGAATATTACCAAAGAAATTACCCCCCATACTTTAAGACACTCTTTTGCTACCCATCTGTTGGAAAATGGCGCAGATTTACGCTCCGTTCAGGAAATGCTTGGTCATGCCGATATTTCAACAACGCAAATCTACACACATGTAACCAAAAACCGGTTAAAAGAAGTATATGATAAAACTCATCCTCGTGCATAATAACAATATATATACTATTTTACAGAGGAGCTATGCCAGTGTTTAAACGAATCTATGTAATCGTACTTGACAGTGTAGGGATTGGCGCTATGCCTGATGCTCACGAATACGGAGATGCAGGGGCAAATACGCTGGTACATATCGCTGAAACTAAGGGCGGGCTTACTTTGCCGGTACTGGCAAGCATGGGGCTAGGTTTAATTGAACCTATTGCTGGAGTTCCGGAAGTTTCTCGTCCAACGGCTGCTTTCGGAAAAATGGCAGAACTGTCAAAAGGCAAAGATACGACAAGCGGTCATTGGGAGTTGGCAGGGTGCCCGTTATTTA
>NZ_JBYKYF010000051.1:1462-13908 GCF_057736855.1 Sporomusa sp. | reverse complement strand
CAAGCGCTGTATTAATTTCATTTTTTAATACTTATTTTAATTGATATTGATTAGCCGGGTCAAAATCTTATTTTTTCATCGAACGTAAGACATAAACCGCAGTATCTAATATCTTTATTTCATCAGGAGAAGGCATTTTCCCTTCTTTTTGCGTTGTTTTCTTATCAGGCTTCAACTCTACAATCAAACCAATTTTAAGATATCGGCCGCTGTTGACTCCGCCAATATTGAGAATAAGTCCGTCTTTCGGATCTCCTAGCTTAATAAAATATCCTGGTTCACGTTGCGCACTTTTCTCAACCGTCTTATCCGATACAACTCTCGTAGCAATCAAGTACGAAATACCACCGGCTAAAATTAAACCTACCACAATTAAGATGATGACTGTCATCATCGACATCTTCTTGGTTTTTTCTTCTTCAGCCACTGGCACACCTCCATTACGTATTAATTAACCAAATTGTATAGCAATAGGTAAAACAGGTTTTAGCGATTCCTAAACAATGCTCGCCGATAATCCATGACTTTACGTACAATTTCATCCATTGACTCTTCTACAATTAACTTCTTGCCACTGATCAGAGTAATTACAGTATCGGGTGTCTCTTCAATAGTTTCAATTAACTCGGCATTAACGACAAAATCACGGTCTTGTGACTTGAGTTTGGTAACCTTAATCATGTTTATACCCTCACTTTTTTAAAATAGGTAGCGGAAGAGAGGTCTTCCCTCCGCTACCATGTAATTATCGCTTCAAATTAGCCAACAGTTCCAACATTTCGTCGGTTGTAGTAATAATTTTGGAGTTAGCTTGGAAGCCACGCTGAGTAATAATCATATCGCTAAATTGCTGCGCCAAATCAACATTGGACATTTCCAAAGTGCCGCCAGTAAAAGTACCACGTCCACCAGCGCCAGCAATACCAATCTGAGGATCACCTGAGTTAGTTGATACAGCATACATATTCTGCCCAACTTTGTTTAAACCGCTGGGGTTATTGAACACTGCCAACGCTATTTGCGCAAGCTTCTGGGTTCTCCCATTGGTAAACCCGCCAATAATAACACCGTTTTGATCAATAGTTAATTTAGCAAGATCCAATGTTCCTGCTGCATACCCGTCGCCATTTGCAGCCTGGATAGTGGATTCACCACCGTATTGGGTAAGTGAATTGAAGTTCTGATTTATTGACATAGTATTAGCACTGCCATTAGGTACAATAGTCAACTCAGTTGCTGGCCCTGTGGTATAAGGTAATGTGCTATCAGCGACAAATGAGCCTGAAACAGGAGGCGTTTGAGCACCTAAATTTAAGGCTACTGTACGTGTAATACTTCCCTCTTTGTAGTTGAATGAGGAAGGAAAACCATTATATGTCGCTCCATCATAGGAAATAGTCCCACTAACTGGAGTTGCCTCTTTATCACTAAGATCGGTAATCTTGTACTTCCACGTACCATCCTTGGCAGGTGAAGCCAGAGGATCCCATGCCTGCGTATTCGTAAATTCCATTTTAAACACATGAGGAACACCACTACTGTCAAAAACAGTATGATAAACCGTTGACACAGAATTTAAAGTATTATCGAGTTGGAGATTATTAATAGTGAGACTTGTTGTTGTAGGAGGAGTGGGTGGATTAGCGGGTATCGTTGTATAAGTAGTCGTACTAGCACCCACAAAAGCATTATTAGCCGGATCTACTGAACCGCCAACATGATTCAGTGGTATACTTTTTAAAACCCCACCATCCCTATAACTTATATCAATAGGAAAACCGGTGTATTCACGCGTTGCTGGAGGAGTTGGCGCTGTTGCTGGATATGTAATAATCCCATTAATTGGTGCCATTGCAGGATCATTGAGATCAACAATCGTATAATTCCATTGGCCATCAGTAGCCCCATCAGCCCATGACTGAACATTAGTAATAGTCATTCTAAATGTATGTTGTACACCATTTGTATCAACAATAGTATGATCTATCACCTGTGTGGAAGGATTGGCATTATTAAGTTGCAAAGTTCCTATTTCCAGACTGGAAGGTGCTGTAACTTGAGGTACTACAGAATTCACTGAACTGAGTTTCCCTTCCGAGTCAAAAGTAATCTCTGTAATTGCCCCACCAGTAATTGTACCATCAGTAAACGTTGAAGTAGATATCCATTTATTATCACTGACTTTTACAAAGGTTTGGTTTAATTTATGTGCATTACCAAGACTATCATATATAGTGATTCCGGCTGGTACAATAGAACCTATTTCATCATCGGCTGATAAATTATTAACCAAAGAAAAAGATGTTGTAGCCTTAGCCGGCATGGTAGCTCCAACAGGAACTTGAATATTACCAGGCGTAGAACTGGTGTTAATCACTCCATCCGAATCGGCCATCCAGCCTACTACTTTGAGACCAGTACCTGGTATTAAATAATTTCCTTGCACATCAAAATCAAAATTGCCAGCACGGGTATAGTATTGATTTAGGCCATCTGACACAACAAAGAATCCTTGGCCCTGAATGGATAAGTCTGTCTGTTTACCCGTTGTCTGGTAACTACCATCAGTGAAAATGGTATCAATACTAGCTACGCCTGTCCCAAGACCAACCTGCATGGGATTTGTGCCGCCGCGATTACCTTGAGCTGCAGAAGCACTTTGCAGGGTTTGGTTCAAAACATCCTGAAAGTTTACTCTACTACCTTTGAAACCAATAGTGTTGACATTAGCTATGTTGTTGCCAATAACATCCATACGGGTCTGATGGCTTTTGAGACCGGATACACCGGCAAATAGTGAACGCATCATAGTTACAATTGACCTCCTTTTTATTGAAAGATATGGCTGCGTCTGTCATTCAGCAGCCTAACGGGCTTCCTCAAGAGGTCCAGCCCTAAATAATCACCGCACTGTCGATATTGGTAAATACATTGTCTTTAATACTAGCACCGTCCAGTGCCGTAATAATGGTTTTATTTTTTACGCTAACAACAAAGGCTAGGTTGTTATTCATCAAAATGAGCGACTCTTTTGCCCCTTTTTGTGCCGCCTTCTCTACTGCCTGGCTAAGCTTAGCAAGCTGTGTGCTGTCGAGCTGGATTTTCCGGCTGTTTAGACGTTGAGAGAATTTAACACCGGCAACTTCCTGTGCTAACAGATGATTGAAACTAGACCCAGCAGTCGTTTTATTGGTTTTAGCATCAACCTGTGCTGTAGCTGGCTTGGCTGGAGAAATAACCGGCGCTATAGGTTGATATGGATTGTAGATACGATTATCAGCCATCATTTTATTGTCGACTGCGGAAGTTCGACTGCTGTTACTTGTTTTAATTCAATCGAAGTAGAACCAATGACTAACTTTGGTTCATTATTAACCATTCTTACAGATTCAACAATCCCTGATTGCTCTTGCGCATTACCATCAAGCCATCTGACCTGAAGCCCAATCAAACCACTAGCTTGTGACATCGCCATGGCCGCGCTCATATTCTGCATTTGTTCCAAAGTGGAAAACTGGGCCATTTGTGCAATAAATTCTTTATCTTCCAGTGGATCTAGTGGGTCCTGGTATTTAAGCTGGGTAACCAATAATTTTAGAAAATCATCTTTACCAAGGCTGCTTTTGGTAGTCGTGGTAGTACTGTTAGTACTGGAGGAAGTTTGTGTAGTATTAGCCACATTATAAATACTGGACATAGTTGCACCTCCTTAAGTGTTATATACGGTAATCCACACCGTCTTGGCTGCCCAATCCGGAAATCCTACTTTCTGCCAGCTCGCCATCAATAGCTTCTACAAACTCATCAACTGCTTTCTTATTAGTAAACTTAATGAATTGCTGACGCGAGTTTCTCTCCTGGTCATGGTTAGGCAAAAATTGGTCAAGTCCGGCAGAAATACTTACATTATCAACCTTAAGTCCCTGATTTGCTAATTCCAGTTTGAGTTGTGGCAATGATTGTTCAATGATGTGACGTACCTCAGAATTGTTGGAGTGAAAGCTGGCATTTACCACCCCGTTTTCTACAGCCACCTTAAGGGTAAGTTCACCCAGATGTTCAGGTTTTAATTTAATAATCATTTCCGTGGTTTGTGGCTTAGCTATAAGTCGTGTATGCTCGACTATTTGATCGACTACCTGATGAACATCGGTAAAAGGAAGTCCTGGCTGTTGAGTCTCTGTGGAAGCAGTTGGATTAATTTTATTTAATGCCGCATCCAAACCTTGAGCAAAAGTGTGCGTATTAGTTACTTCCACTGTATTGATAGGTATGTCTTGCATTAGCTTATACTGATTTGATAGACTTTCGTCAGCAAAGTGTTTTTGGCCATCCCCAGCAAATCCTTTGCTTGGATTTTTTCCCTTTTGATCCAGCGATACAAGCGGTATGACCTCAGTCTCTAGTTGTGGCAGCTCAGATTTACCTATTAGTTCATTTGCTCTACTGGTTTCAGCTTTCTGTTGTTGACTGTGAATAGATATTCCACTCTGAGACGCTATGATGGTTTGATTTGTCAAGGATTCCATAGTATCATTGCTTTGAGCAGGTAATGATATGGCATGTTCCTGTTGCGTACTCCGAGTTGTAACTGTAGACATCATATTGGCCTGTGTGTTTGCAGGAATCGGTTCTTCTGACATTTGCACTGATGACATTGGGTTATTATCTGCAGCAACTGTATTGTCTGCAGTGATACTATTGCCTTCAGTAACTTTGCCGGATTGCATGACTACTGGTGTAAGTAATTCAGGCAAGGGGATTAACGGCTGCTGATTTGTGGCTAGAACTGTTGCAACACCATTGTCGGTGGTTAAAGGAATCTGACCAGCAGCAGTTGACGATACTAGAGCTGACGATGCTACCTGCATCGCGGTTAGTAACATCGCGCTAGCCTCAGCTGCAGTGTTGTCATTTAATACTATGTCTTCACCTGACAGCAGATCTTCGATTAAAGGTTGGCTATCAGCAGGATCACAAGTTTTAATCACTAAGCTTGTCGGCACATTAGGTAGCAAAAGTTTATCAGACTTATTGTCTGTTGACTCGCCTGTACCAGATTGCATAACTGCAGTGTGCAGTTTATCGCTGAAACTATTATTTTGCTGACCTTGGGATTTTTTGTTAGTCATCATACTGGAAGTAGTAGCTGGCGCTTGCGCATTGACTTGTAATAAACCCATGTTTGCGTTCACGTTTTTCACCCCCTTTCACTACATACTTGACACTACATACTTGCTTTTTTTAAAAGCGCAACGGCTGTTGCTGGCCTTTTAGCATATTTTCAGTAATACGGGCAGCACGCTTAGAATCAAACAAAGCTAAAATCTTAGAAACTTGATCTTCTTCCATTTTGTTGAAAATGGCGATAATAGTAGCATCATCTAATTCATTCATAATCGTAACGGCTGCATCAGGTTTCATGCCGCTATATAATCGCGCTAATTTGGAAATACGCTTAGCTTCTTCTTGTTGTTTGAGCTTAGCTTGTTTTTCTATCTCTTCCTTGGTAATGATATCAGAATTTGGAGTTTGCATAATTGACGCAGAGTTTGGCGATTGCTGAATTTGATTGGCTGTTACTGGCGGTATTGATACAGGTTGTTCTGTGACAATATTTTCTTTTACCCCTTCTTCCAGTTCTTCTCTCAGCTCTACCGTCTCAAAATTGGTTTTAGGAAAAAATCGTTCAACCACCGGATGCTGGGATAGACCAAAGTCTTGAACAATTTTTCCCACATCAACAAATTTAAAATACACTCCGACACCAAAACCAATTGCGATAAGAATGCACAAAATCAAAACTACTGACATGATTTTAAATACTAATGCGAATTTTGACGGAGATTCTTGCGTAGTCTGCACAACAGGTTGTTGCGCAGATTTGGCAGTAGACTTTTTAGGTTTTTCAGCCATGATTAATTATAAACTCCTCTACTTAGCCAGTGATAACACTCTGGCCACATAGTTTCGGGTTTCACTATACGGAGGAATACCGTTATATGTTTTTACTGCTTGCGGCCCAGCATTATAAGCAGCTACCGCTTTACTGATATCCCCATCAAAAATAGTAAGCAGCTGTTTAAGATAGCGAACACCGCCGTCAATGTTTTCCCGCGAGTCTGTTATATTACGTATACCTAGTGAGCGGGCAGTTTCAGGCATTAGTTGCATGACGCCAACAGCACCGACAGGCGAAACAGCGTCAGGTGACAATCCTGATTCAGTTTCAGCTACCGCTAATGCCAGTTTAGGATCAACACCATATTTTTTAGCGGCCAAGCGAATCATCTTTTCAATATCTGCCCTGCCAGCAGAACTTGCAGTGTTAACATCTCTTGATTGCTGGGCAGCCTTTGCCGCAGTAAGCGTAGTAGCAAAATCACCGACAGGTCGAGGTAAGGTACGCGAAAACCGCTGCTCTATAGCAGCAATTCGCTGCATTACCTGGTTGATACTTTGCATTATGTTAATCACTCTCCTTGTCACGCATAAAAGCTTGCGTTCCAAGCTCATCAAGAATTTTTTGTTCTTCTCGCATCAACTCGTTATTATACTGTTCCAAACGCCTTTTTCGTAAATCTTCAACAAGTTTTCGTCGTTTCATGGCAGCTTCCAATATGGTTAGACATTCCTGACGATAAGAGTCCGCCTTAGCAACTTGGTCAATTTGAATAGTAATTTCTTTCTTAATTTTATCTATATAGTTGCTATACATCGTAAGTGTCTCTACTGTTGGTTGCTTGGCCTGTTCTTCATTCAGAAGACTAAGATTGGACGATAACTTATTTTGCAGCTCGCTCAACAATTCCTGTTCTTTTCGTAAGCGGTTAGTGGCTTCAGCTAACTTAGCCTGCGCTTGTTCTTCTTGCATTCTGCGAAATTTGAGCAGCGTTTCCAGACGAAACTGAAATTTCTTCATAAGTTTTCATCCTTAGTAGACGATCTAAGCAACAATACTTTTTAAGCGCTGAATAGTCTCGGACATCGGGGTATTTTCATTAACATCTTGCTGAAGAAACTTTTTTATTTCAGCAATGGCGGCAATTGCCTGGTCAATAGCCGGATTACTGCCATGAGCATATGCACCAATATTAATTAAATCCTCGGCTTCACGATATGTCGCAAGTAAGGTACGCAGGCGCTGCGCGCATTGTATATGATCCTTATCCACGATTTCCATCATTACCCGGCTTACACTAGCTAACACATCAATGGCCGGATAATGATTTTGTGCAGCCAAATTGCGGCTCAATACAATGTGACCATCAAGGATACTACGAACAGCGTCAGCAATCGGCTCATTCATGTCATCCCCATCAACTAATACTGTGTAAATGCCAGTTATTGACCCTCTATCACCCGTCCCAGAGCGCTCAAGCAATTTTGGCAATACAGCAAATACGGACGGAGTGTAACCCCGAGTAGCCGGCGGTTCACCTACCGTCAACCCAACTTCTCGTTGTGCCATAGCAAACCGAGTCACAGAATCCATCATGAGCATAACATCTAGTCCCTGATCCCGAAAATACTCGGCAATGGCCGTAGCTGTCATTGCCCCTTTTAGCCTGACTAACGCTGGCTGGTCAGAGGTTGCAACAACGACAACCGATCGCTTTAAACCCTCTTCTCCTAAATCCCGCTCAATAAATTCTCTGACTTCCCGACCGCGTTCACCAATAAGGGCGATTACACTAATATCCGCTTCAGTATTACGAGCAATCATCCCCAGGAGCGTACTCTTCCCAACACCACTGCCAGCCATAATCCCTACCCGCTGGCCTTTACCAAGGGTAAGTAAACTGTCAATAGCGCGAACGCCTACACCAAGTTTTTCAGAAATACGGCGACGGGTTAAAGGCGGTGGCGGCAAAGCACTAAGAGGATATTGGTGATTACTGTTCAATGGACCTTTGCCGTCAATTGGATTGCCGAGTCCATCCAAAATTCGTCCTAATAATTGACGCCCTACACTTATTTTAAGCATCCTATTCGCAGAAACTACTTCACAGCCAGGCCCAATGCCTTGTATTTCTCCAACAGGCATTAATAGCACGCGATTTTCTCTAAAACCTACAACTTCAGCGGGAATCGGTTCACCGGAATTACGCGGATAAATATAGCACAATTCTCCAAGATTTACGTTTGGTCCTTGCGATTCGATAACTAGTCCAATTATCTGAGTAATTTTACCATTTAACTTAATAGTATCAGTATTATGTATAGCTGAGATATAATTCGATACATCTAATGTTCTTTTCATGGCATTACATCCTGAATCGCCTTGTAAATCAATTCTAACTTGGTATCCAATCTAGCATCTACTGTACCTAAAGAGGTTTCTATGATACAACCGCCCCGCGGTACAATATGATCGGTGGTTACACTAATGGCATTTTCGCTACCAACCATGGTTTGCAAATCACGTTTAGCCATGAGTACCATCTCATAATCGTCAGGGTTTACCCTAATAACAATTTGTTCCTGATCACGTACCTTATTTAATGCTTCTTTAACAATCGGCAGTATAGTATTGGGGTTTTCTTCAATCTCCCTTGCCAGCACTTTGCTCGCTACCGCAAGAGCAATTTCAACAATTTCTCGTTCAGCCTCAAGAATCATTCGGCGAGCTTCCTGTTCTGCTGTCTGTATAATTTTTTCTGCCTTCTCAACCTTTAATTGCATTGTATGTTGCATTTCATCCAGCGCTGCTTGCTTTCCTTGCGCAAAGCCTTCCTGCTGGCCTTGTTCAAACCCATCCTGATAACCTTTGCTTTGGCCTTCTTCGTAAGCTTGGCGCGCTAGCTCCTCGGCCTTTCTTTCAGCCTCAGCCATGCATTTAGCCGCAGCTTCTTCTGCCTTGGCGATAATCATCTTGGCTTCACAGCGAACAGCCTCTAAATCAATGGCTGGCACAGTAGGTTGTGACTCCGGTTCACGCACTGGTTCCGGCGGTATGACCGGACGGGCTTTGATAATCACCGGGCAATTCTTCTCGAAGAAAACACTTTTTATGATCTTAGACAATTATTTCGTCTCCCTTACCACGTGAAACAACAATTTCACCTGATTCTTCGAGACGGCGTATACAATTAACAATTTTCTGCTGTGCTTCTTCTACATCCCTGATACGAACTGGCCCCATGTATTCGATTTCCTCGCGAAGCATATCCCCGGCCCGTTTAGAAATATTTCTATATACTTTTTCCGACACCTCTTTTGTCGTTGCCTTAAGAGCCAACGCCAAGTCTTTGTTATCAATTTCTCTAAGCACAAGCTGAAGTGATCTGTCGTCGAGAAGCACAATATCCTCGAAAACAAACATCCGTTTCTTAATTTCTTCCGCCAGCTCAGGATTTTGAACTTCCATATTTTCAATGATTGTGCGTTCAGTTGTCCTGTCAACCCGGTTAAGAATATCAACAACAGAGTCAACACCACCAGCAGCAGTAAAGTCTTGCGTAACCAGTGATGATAATTTGCGTTCAAGAATTCTTTCCACATCCCGAATTACATCTGGCGAAGTCCGATCCATTGTAGCAATCCTCCGGGCAACATCAACCTGCCGTTCGGGTGGCAATGCAGAAACAATAGCAGCAGCTTGCTCTGGCTGTAGATAAGCCATGATTAATGCGATGGTTTGAGGATGTTCATTTTGGATGAAGTTAAGTAGTTGGGCGGGATCGGTTTTACGCGCAAAGTCAAACGGACGAATTTGCAGACTGGTAGTTAAACGATTAATAATCGATACCGCTTTTTCAGCACCCAATGCTTTCTCCAACACTTCACGGGCGTAATCCAGACCTCCGTTGGAAATATACTCTTTAGCCACACACATTTGATAAAACTCTGCCATTACTTTATCTTTTTGTTCTTGAGTTAATTTTCGTTGATTGGCAATTTCCAACGTTAATTTTTCAATTTCATCCTCACGCATATGTTTTAGCACCTGGGCTGAGATATCAGGCCCCAAAGCAATCAACAAAATTGCTGCTTTTTGTTTTCCTGTCAGTTCATTCGAGTGGTACATGGCCTTAACACCTCTCATTACTCATCCGCTAACCAAACTCTAAGAATTTGAGCCACATCCTCAGGCCGTGACTTAGCAAATTTTTCAATAGAACCTCTCTGGTCAGAACGTTCTTTTTCCTGGGCATCTAATTCTTCTTTAGCCGCTTCGGCCTCCAAATCAGCTATTGATTGTGGTTCAAGCGCCAGAGCTTCGAGAGCTTCCTCTTCGCGGCGACGAGCATTTCTTCTATACAAGTAGTAGAATAACGCAAGCAAGGAAATAACCGCTAATCCTACTGCTGCCATAAGCATCTGCTGTTCTTTTTTAGCTGCTTCCTCTTCTTCTTTGCGTAGTTTATCAGCCAATTCAGTATTAAACTGAATAGTTTCTACTGCAATGGCGTCGCCACGCGCCGGATTAAAACCTATCGCAGAAGCTACCGTCTTGGTAAGGCTGTCTTGTTGAGATTGAGGTATCGAGGCATCAACAAGAACGGCTACTGTTAAACGTTTGATGGAACCAGGGGTACTTATTACCTTCTCTTTAGTTTCGTTAATTTCATAATTACGGGTTGCTTCTTTTTTCTCGTAGTTAGACTCTGAGTTATTATTGGCAGCAACATAGCCTGGAATATTAGAAGTTGTCCCTGGAATCCCACCTGGAGCAGCAGCCGAATTTCCTTGGTAAGTTTCATTGACTTCGTGCGAGCTGCGCAAGATACCTTTATCATCGACAACAGGTTCAAAAATCTGACGATCCAAGGTACGTTGATCAAAATTCAACTCAACATTTACTCTAGCCGCAGCTTTTCCCATTCCTAACGTTTGGTCAAGTAAGGACTGGACATTCTTTTGTAACTCATCCTGTACCTTTTTAGTCATTTCAAATTGAGTTAATGCCGCAGCACCAGCAAGGAGTGGAGTTTCTTCCTGGTCATTTAAAACCCGGGCAAACTGGTCAACAACAGTGATATTCTCCGGTTTTAACCCCTGAACACTATGAGCTACCAAATTAACAATACCTTTTATTTGCTGCTGGGTCAGGTTGGCTTGCGGCTTAAGCTTTAACATAATTGACGCAGTAGCCGGCTTCTCTGTTTTTTTATAGAGACTATCTTCAGACATTACAATATGTACTCTAGCCTTTTCTACCTCTTCCATCTGTTCAATGGTTCGCGTTAGTTCTCCCTGAATGGCTTGCAACAATTGCACCTTGTTTTGAAATTCTGTAGCGCCAAATTTGCTTTGCTCAAAAATCTCAAACCCTTTATTTCCTCTTGGTAAACCTTGGCTCGCTAATTCCAACCTTAGCTTGTGAACATCCTTCGAGGGGACTAAAATGTCAGTTCCCTTACTGCCTGTTTGAACTTCGTACTCTGCCTTCATCTCTTTTAGTTTTGCAGTAACATTTCCAGCATCTTCAGCTTCAAGATTAGTAAACAACGGTACATTATCCGGGCGGCTGCCCCACCAATAACTCCATAATAATATAGAAAGAAATATAAATGCAGCAATACCAATAATAATATACTTTTGTTTTTTATCCATGTTTTGCCAAAGACGCAGAGACTGTTCCTTCAAGTCACCCATGTCTCCACCCTTTCAGTTACGGAAAAATATATACCATCGCATAAAAATTAGTTTAGATTATTGCAGATATTCCTTAAAACTAACATTTGCTATCCACACTTTCAATCTTATACCTGCATTCTCATAACTTCCTGATAAGCATCAATTACTTTATTACGAACTTGCATAGTAAGCTGCAAAGCAATTGACGCTTTTTCAGCAGCGATAGTTACTTCAGCAATATCTTGAATCTTGCCTGCCGCTAAATTCAAAGAGGCTTGTTTAGCTTGATGTTGCAAGTTATTTACATTATGTAATGCATCTTTTAAAAATTCGCCGAAAGTTTTCTCTGATTCTTCAGTTGGAGCCAACGAAGTGGTTTCTGGCAAAGCACCTTTGACAGGCATTAATTTTAGCGCTTCTATTTTCATCTATACTTCTCCTACTTTCCAATATCTAATGCTTTCATGGCCATACTTTTGGCAGCATTGACAGCCGCCACATTGGCCTCATAAGCTCTAGTTGCAGTAATCATATCAACCATTTCACTAACAATATTAATATTTGGCATTTCTACATAACCCTCTTGGTTAGCATCTGGATGATTAGGATCATACATGAGTTTAAACGGGGCATTGTCTTTAATAATGCCAGTTACCCGCACACCATTTCCTGCAGTTATGTCTGTTTCCATTTGACGCGACAGCATCTGCCCAAAGGAAGGATGTTCAGATCGGGGCTCAAACACTACCATTTGACGACGATAAGGACCGCCTTCTGCGGTACGAGTAGTATTAACATTAGCTATATTATTTGAAATGACATCCATTCGCAGCCTCTCGGCCGTCATTCCCGAGGCTGCAGCA
>NZ_JBYKYF010000051.1:0-1452 GCF_057736855.1 Sporomusa sp. | reverse complement strand
CAATGGCACTAAACAATCCCATAATCAGCTTCTCCCTCCATTAATTGCTGACTTTATGCCAGCAAAGTATTTGTTGATTTGCTGGGCAACCGCGTCGTAATAAATCGAATTCTTTGCCAAACTGGCCATTTCCGTATCAATGTCAACGTTGTTGCCATCACTACGGAAAGAAGTAGTATTAATCGTATGTATCTTCGGCTCAACATTGATTCCGGTTGGGCTAATAGGCAAGTGACGTGGATGCGTTCTGGAAAGAGCCGGTTGCTTTATGTCCATAGCTGACTTTAACTGATCTTCAAAACTTACTTCACTTTTTTTAAAATTAGGTGTATTAACATTAGCAATATTATTGCTGATAACTTTATGGCGAAGCGAGGATGCACTCAACGCTTTTTCTAATACCGATATCTGTGTTGAATTCAAAAGTGAATTAAGCACTTAGCTGACCCTCCTACATTTCAAAATATACGAAAACTTCTATATCAGTTCGACTTAGATTGCTAACCTTATGCATAATTCTACAAAACCAATAAAATCCCTTTAAAAAAATTCGGATAGAAAATAACTTAAATTAAAAGGGCTATATAAATAATTCTGAGCTCTGTAATAAATGATCGATAGTTGTTTGAATTACTTCACTTTTTGGCAAGAAAATTTTTGAGTATAAGTGAAAAATTCCTTAACATTGACTTACCAACACCTAACAGTAAAAAGGTTTTCACTCGCTATTTAATATAGAAATTCTTTCGCTACTTTTCCGGTATTTTACAAAGAATAAAAAATCCAACTACTTTTCTCGTAGTCGGATTTTTATAATTTAAATTATTTTTTTAGTTTTTTAAGTTCATCCAACAAACGCTCATTGAGCACCTTAATATAGGTGCCTTTCATTCCAAGCGATTTCGATTCGATTACACCAGCACTTTCAAACTTACGTAATGCGTTAACAATGACTGAACGGGTAATACCAACGCGGTCAGCAATTTTACTAGCAACCAGTAAGCCTTCATTTCCTTCTAGTTCACTTAGAATATGCATGACGGCCTCGAGTTCAGAATAAGACAAAGTTCCCAATGCAACCTGAACTGTGGCCTTTTTGCGAGCTTCTTCTTCAATCTTTTCACTGCGGTCTCTCAGCATTTCCATACCAACAACTGTTGCACCATATTCAGCCAGTATCAAATCGTCGTCTTCAAACTCAGCACTAAATTTGGCCACAATCAGTGTACCAATTCGCTCACCTACGCCATGAATAGGTACAATAGTTGTATATTTATCGTTGAATAAGCAAGAAGTGCCTTCGCTAAAAGCACATAACCCACTTTCTAAGCGAAGATTAGGCGATGTCTGGTCAATTTTGCGCAACCATTCGACATATCGTTCAGGAAATTGTCCATGACTAAGCACTTTATCCCGCATTAGATTTCATTCCAAATCATCAATCAATGCATA
>NZ_JBYKYF010000419.1:0-2126 GCF_057736855.1 Sporomusa sp. | reverse complement strand
TGTTCCTCTTGACATTCCAGCTGTTCATGTAATAGTCCTGTTATCTGCAAAAACTTTGGTAACACGAAGTTCTTCTAAATTCACAGAATTTCCGTATAACAAGTCGCGAGCATAAGTGAAAGTCTCCTTAATTTTAGGTATTAGCAACTTAATTCTATGGGACTTTATGCTTTTTTTTTGCAAAAAAAATGTTGGGGGTGCCAGTTAGTAACTGGCACCCCAACATTTTATTATAGAGCCTGTTTTATTACATTGGGAGGCTATTTTAGTGTGACATCCCCTTATACATATAAAATAACCCCTATATCAACCGTAACTTAAAAGTATCAGATAACGCTTCAAGCATTTTTATCCCTGCAAGGCTGTTGCCTTTATCATCCAAAGCGGGGCCAAACACGCCAATACCGCATCTTCGCGGTACAGATACCATAATACCACCAGATACTCCGCTCTTAGCCGGAAGTCCGACCTTAATAGCAAATTCACCAGAACCATCATATAGACCGCAAGTAATCATGAGCATGTTAACTATACGGCAATGGTTTGTTTGGATAACCCGTTCTCCAGTTCCCGGAATTATCCCGTTATTAGCCAGCACAGCTCCAATAGCCGCTAAATCCCTGCAAGTAACCTTGATGGCACATTGTTTGAAATATACATCCAGCGTGTCTTCTACATCACCATGAAGCAGGCCAATATCTTTTAAAAAGTACCCCATAGACCGGTTACGATGACCTGTGGCTTTTTCCGACAGATAAACAGTGTGATCAATATCCAGCAACGAATTCGAGGCAATCTTTCGGGCAAAATTCAATATCTTAGCAAATCTCTGTGCAGGAGAGTTTCCAGATATTAAATTACAGACAGCAATCGCACCGGCATTAATAAACTGGTTATATGGCTTTGAAAGTTTAGAATGCTCGAGCTTTATAATGGAGTTGAAAGCATCACCAGTCGGTTCCATCCCTACTACCTTTAAATACGCGTTCCGCCCCGACTTCTTCAAGAGCTAACAACAGACTAATAACCTTTGAAATACTTTGCATGGTAAATGGCTGGTTTACAGCCCCACTTTCGAATACCTGACCTTTTAAATCCATGAGTGCTATGCCCAGTGTGGTTTTATTTGCCATAGCAAGAGCCGGTATGTATGAAGCAACATGTCCTTCATCGGCAAAAGGCAGACAGCGCTTTATGATTTCATCAAGCAGGCTAGCATCATGCACCAAAGCGGTTTCCTGCATATGACCACCCTACTCTGCAGCAAAATTGTGTCAGTCACTATTACGCTTTTCAAAAGTTCCTAACACGATTTGCTTTTTATCACGCACCATCAATCTTCCTTTTGCCAATACATGAGTAATATTCATTTCTTGGTCTAAAATTACGATATCCGCATCACTTCCCACTTGGAGACAACCCTTTTGTGGATATAGCTTCAGAGCTTTCGCAGGATTTTCAGTAATAATTTTAATGGCATCTTCTATTTTCAATGAGTTGTCTACAATTAAGTCTCTGATTTCCCGGTAAAGGGTATCCATGCGTGCTGCCTCTAGTCCAATCAACTGTCCTTGCGCATCAAAAGCCGGCATGCTGCCATTACCATCTGAACTCATCGTAATATTGGACAGCGGTACCCCACGCTTGAGACAATATAAGACAGCATCAGACGGTTTGATACCACTCGGCTTACCCGGCATGGTAACAAAGCTTGACGTGATATCAATGAAGCCACCCATAGCGGCAAACCGGACACCTTCGTCCAACAGCTCTGGATTGCGGCTTATATGCGTAGGTATAAATTGAGTAATAGGTATTTCTCCCTCTTCAACAATAGCAAACAAGGTATTCAGTTTATTTTTTCCATCGCCGACATGCAGCTGTAAAACACCGGCTTTACCGCTCAGCATTCCGCCGACCCTGCTTTCGGCAGCCAGTTTTGCAATTTGTTCTTTAGTAGGCTGGGCTGAGCGGTGATCTGAGATGGCAATTTCCCCGCAACCAATCACTTTGTCGATAATAATAATATCATCACGTACATTGCGAGTTATGGTGTTGGTTGGCACTTCATAAGAACCTGTATAAATATAGGTTGTTACCCCTTCGCTTTCTAGCCCACGAGCTTT
>NZ_JBYKYF010000050.1:13573-14230 GCF_057736855.1 Sporomusa sp. | reverse complement strand
GTGGTGGTATTTGCCATTATTTTAGCACGTGCGGAAGTATTTGCCATGAAAAATGGCGTGATTCCTTCGGCTATTGATGGTCTGGGGATGGGCGTTGGCTTTGCGCTGGCAATGGTATTTATCGGTGCAGTACGTGAACTGTTTGGCACTGGTATGCTGCTTAGTGGTACTTCCTTTGCGATGCAAGTATTTCCCGAAACCTATAATGGACCGATGATTATGATTCTTGCGCCAGGCGCATTTCTGGTAATTGGTTTGATGATTGGTATGTTTAATGTTATTGGCGAATATCAGGATAAGCAAGCGGCTGCAAAAGCCAAAGCAGCGCAAATTACCGCTCAAAGGAGTGAAGCTGTATGATGGAATATTTTACTCTGTTTATGGGCGCGGTAATTGTTAATAACTTCGTTCTAACGCGCTTCTTAGGATTATGTATATTCTTTGGAGTATCCAAAAGTTTAAGCGCTTCTGTTGGTATGGGGATGGCGGTGACCTCGATTCTTACCGTCACTTCCGCACTTGCCTGGCTGGTTTACCAATATATACTGATTCCTTATGATCTAATGTTCCTCAAAATTGTCGTAATTGTTCTCTTAATGGCTGGCTGTGTTCAATTTTTGGAAATTGCGATTAAGAGATATGCGCCTGCGCTTTATG
>NZ_JBYKYF010000050.1:0-13563 GCF_057736855.1 Sporomusa sp. | reverse complement strand
TTTACCTGCTTTTAATTGCGACTAACTGTGTAATCCTGGGTGTACCGCTTATTAATGCTACAGAAAATTATGGTTTTCTAAAAAGTGTTGTTAACGCTTTTGGTTCAGGTGCGGGTTTTGCATTGGCCATCATCCTTATGGCTAGTCTGCGGGAAAAACTTCAGTATGCCGATGTTCCTAAGACATTGCAAGGCTTAGGAATTGCCTTCATCCTGGCAGGTATGTTGGCGTTATCCTTCCTTGGTTTTTCCGGTATGATTCCGCTATAAGTTTAAGATGAAAGGAGAGTGTGAAATAAATGGAACAAGGAATGCTTCAACATTCGCTGGTTATTGTCATGGTTTTGACGGGTTTAGGCCTCTTATTTGGGTTTATTCTAGCCTTTGCCAATAAGAAAATGGCTATAGAGGTTAATCCGTTAATTCATCTGGTAGAAGATGTTTTGCCCAAAGGACAGTGTGGTGCCTGTGGCTATGCTGGTTGTCTGAATTATGCCGAGGCAGTTGTAAATAATCCTGATGTGCCACCTAATCTTTGCATTCCTGGTAAGGAAGAAGTTGCTAAGTTGGTGGCTGACTTGACTGGAAAAGCTGCTGCTCCCGTGGAGCCGCGTGTTGCCCAAGTAAAATGTGCCGGTACGTATACAAAAGCAGTAAAAGCTAGCGAATACCAAGGGGTACAGGATTGTGTAGCTGCAAACTTATTGTTTGGTGGTCCAAAAAGCTGTAGGTACGGCTGCCTTGGTCTTGGCACCTGTGTAAAAGCATGTCCATTCGGTGCTATGGAGATGAGTGCAGAAGGCTTACCGATTATTGATCCAGATAAATGTACTGGCTGTGGAAAATGTGAAAGCGTTTGTCCGAAAAAAGTTATTACCATGATGCCTATAGGTGCTCCAGTTCGTGTAAATTGCAACTCACATGATAAGGGTGCTGTAGCGAAGAAAGCTTGTAGTGCTGCTTGTATTTGTTGCTCTTTGTGCATGAAGGAATGTCCGCATGGCGCCATTAAAATGGATAATAATTTAGCTGTGGTTGATGCCAAAGTATGTATGGAGAAATGTAATAATCCTACCTGCTTAGCTAAATGCCCAACTAAAGCCATCAGACATGCTGTGCTGGGCGTAGTGCCTGGTAGTGAAAAGGATAGTGTAGCGTAAGCTAACGCCATACGCTAAAGAGGAGGGAGAGATCCCTCCTCTTATTTTTAAGGATATTTTTGGTACGATTTGCATAAACCAGTATTTTAATGTAAAATAGAATAGAATATGAGCAGGGTGGCAATTATGCTAACAAAAGCTGACAAATGGTTAATAGGTGTACTTTTATTTGTAGCCACAACCGGCATCGGACTCAATTTGTACTATTTGTCAGGGGCTAGTGGACAAGACAAAAATATGGTTATATCTGTAAATGGGCAGATAGTAAAAACAATTCCGTTACGTCCGGGTTATACAGGTGAATTTAGAATTGACGGTCATAACGGGTTTAACATTATTGAGTATAAAGATGGCAAAGTACATATGAAAGAAGCAGACTGTCCTGATCGAATTTGTGTTCAGTCTGGCTGGATAACCACTCCACCGCAGCAGATCGTATGTTTACCTTATCGGGTTGTTGTCAAAATTGTTGCCAATAGTTCTGCTGATGTTGACGACATTGTGAGGTAGCTATGGTAAAAACAAAACGAATGGTTTTTTTAGCATTGCTTGTAGCCGTAGCTGCAGTCCTGCATATCGTGGAAAGCTGGTTGCCGGTTCCTGTTCCTATACCTGGTGTAAAGCTGGGATTGGCCAATATCATTTCACTGCTGACAATCATTATGCTTGGGTGGCGGGATGCTATGTATGTGACTGTAGCCCGGGTTTTGTTAGGATCGTTATTTGGTGGGACACTATTTGGCCCGGCATTTATGATGAGTCTGGGTGGTGGGCTGGTCAGTATCTTTGTTATGAGCTATGTTGCTGTCCATTACCGAAAACTATTTTCCCTTGTCGGTATTAGTGTGTTTGGCGCAATCAGTCACAATATAGCCCAAGTCATGTTGGCAGTAATACTTGTCCATAGTTGGGGGCTGCTTTGGTATTTGCCTTACCTACTGCTGTTTGCTGTGCTAACTGGCTTATGTACTGGCTTAGCGGCTAACTACTTTTTTGCAAAATTTCCAGCATGTAATAATGCTATTTATAAAGACGCTGATTAATTTTATATGCCCTTAATTTTCATTTGCTCAATAAGCTTGAGGAGGTTTAAAGGTGAAAACCGGCACCAAAAGAAGCTCTTCCGCCGGAAAAAGTATAGGGTTGATGCTCTTGTTTCTTATCACCGGAGCAGTTGTCGGCGGTATGTTAGGCGAGCTTGCTGCAAGTTCCAGCCTGTTATCAGGCATTGCTCCGTATTTGATAAAACCATTTCCGGTGTTTGATGTGCCACCAGTGGCCATTAACCTATATGTAATCAAGCTGGTAATTGGTTTTGCCTTGTATCCTAATTTGATGAGTATTTTAGGGATTATTGTGGCAATTATGCTCTTCCGGCGTTTTTAGGAGGATTCGCATGGAATTTATTTTGGCATCATCATCGCCTAGGCGTCAGCAACTTTTGGAATTAATTGGTCTAACTTTTAAGATTGTTGTCAGTCAAACGCAAGAAGATAATGCGAAAGACTTGCCGCCCCATGAATTGGCGGTGATTCAAGCACGCGATAAAGCCGTAGATGTTAGTCAACAGGTTTCCTGTGAGGCAGTCGTCATCGGGGCTGATACTATTGTGGTTTTAGATGGTAAGGTGTTTGGCAAACCGGTTGACAGACAAGATGCTATCAGGATGCTTATGGCGCTTGCCGGCAGAGAACATACGGTGATTACCGGTGTGGCTGTGGTTAAAGGCAACCAAATATATACAGGGTACAGTACCACGCAGGTTAAAATCAGAAACTTGACGTTGCCCCAAATAGAGCGTTATGTGGATACCGGCGAACCTATGGATAAAGCCGGTGCTTATGCTATTCAGGGACGGGGAACACTGCTGGTGGAAAACATTAACGGTTGTTATAATAATGTAGTGGGTTTACCGCTTGTGTTACTGTCAGAATTGCTTAGCCAAGCGGGAATTGAGTTGTTATGACTATGGACAAGCAGTTAATGATGAAAGAGTTGCCTGAAACTGAAAGACCGCGGGAAAAAATGCTTGCTAAGGGAGCCAAAGCTCTTAGTAATGCCGAGCTGCTGGCGATACTTCTTCGTACAGGCACAAAAAATATGCCGGTGATTCGCCTGGCTGAGCAACTGCTTGTAAAATATGATTTATCTGGTCTTGGCAGTATATCACCCCAAGAATTGAGTAAAACAGCAGGTATCGGATTAGTCAAAGCCGTTACTGTAAAGGCGGCGATCGAACTGGGCTGCAGGATGACTCAAAAATCCCCAAGTGAGCGTCCAGTAATCAGAAATCCGCGTGATGCTGCAGAGTTAATGATGCCAGAACTAAGGTATCAGACGAAAGAACATTTTGTAGCCTTACTTTTATCTACCAAGAATCACGTTATTGCCCGGGCAATGATATCTGTTGGGAGCTTAAACGCTTCAATTGTTCATCCACGGGAGCTTTTCCGGGAAGCCATTAGTTATAGTGCTGCTTCGATTATCTTGGTACATAATCATCCCAGTGGTGATCCAAGCCCTAGCCAAGAAGATATTACGTTGACAAAACAACTGGTAGAAGCCGGAATGCTGCTCAATATTTCAATACTTGACCATGTAATAATAGGAGACGGCAAGTATGTTAGTTTTAAAGAAAAGGGAATAATATAATAGGTTTCTAAATGAAAGGGGCAAAATGTCTATGTTTAATTTGTTCGGTTCACTTTCGCGTGATATGGGTATAGATCTTGGTACGGCTAATACATTAGTCCATGTTAAGGGTAAAGGAATTGTGCTTAGGGAACCCTCCGTAGTAGCTATTCAGCGTGATACCGGGGAAGTACTGGCTGTTGGTGAGGAAGCCAAGCAGATGATTGGCCGTACGCCGGGAAATATTGTGGCCATTCGGCCATTGAAAGATGGTGTAATTGCCGATTTTGATGTCACTCAGGCTATGCTTAAATATTTTATAAAAAAAGCTATGAATTCAAAGTCTTTTATCAGACCAAGGGTTATTGTCGGTGTACCTTCCGGTGTTACCGAAGTGGAAAAAAGAGCAGTTATTGATGCTACGATTCAGGCCGGAGCAAGGGAAGCCTATTTGATCGAAGAACCAATGGCCGCTGCTATCGGCGCAGGTTTGCCTGTTCATGAACCAACTGGCAATATGGTTGTTGATATTGGTGGTGGAACTACCGAAGTAGCAGTTATTTCGCTGGGGGGAATTGTTACTAGTCGTTCTATCCGTATTGGTGGCGATGAGATGGATGAGGCCATTATTCAATATATTAAACGCACTTATAATTTAATGATTGGCGAACGGACGGCAGAAGAAGTGAAAATTACGATTGGTTCGGCTCTTGTTCCCCAAATTGATGAAGAGATGGATGTACGCGGGCGGGACTTAGTCACTGGTTTACCTAAAACTTTGGTGATAAAAGCTAGTGAAGTGCAGTTAGCCCTTAGTGAACCGGTAGCTGGTATTATTGAAGCGGTTAAAGTCACCTTGGAGAAAACTCCACCTGAACTGGCTTCTGATATTATGGATCGCGGTATCGTAATGACTGGTGGAGGTTCGCTGTTAAGGGGATTGGACATACTGCTTAATAAAGAAACCGGGATGCCGGTACATATAGCGGAAGAAGCATTATCCTGTGTTGCTGCCGGGACTGGTGGAGCGCTGGAAAGTATTGATCTTTTAAAACGCGTATTAATGTCAACCAAAAAGACTCAGCAAGGGTAACCAGAATATTTGAAATTATTGTTAAGGAAGGGGCCCGAAAAGTGCGATTTATTCACAAAAAGGCGGTCATTCTTCTCGTGGCGGTGCTCACCGTCTTTTTGCTGGCCGGTACTGTAACCAGGGGAAAATATCAGTTTACGTTTATGGAGCAGGCTATCATTACATTACTGACTCCGATGGATTATGTGTTAAGTAAACTTGGTTACGGCGTTCGTCAGACAGGGGCTTTTACTCGACAACTTATGACAGCACACCAAGATATACAGGTGCTGAAAGCAGAACTTGAACAATTGCGCCAAAAGGATGTTAATACTACGGAAATTTTAGCGGAGAATGCGCGGCTGCGGACACTGCTGGATTATAAAAAAAGTGTTCCGCAGTTTGACTTTGTCACCGCGCAAGTCATTGCCCGTGATCCAGGGACTTGGACTAATGTTCTTATCATTAATCGCGGTAGCGCCGATGGAATAGCGAAAGACATGGTAGTAGTCACTGCACAAGGATTGGTCGGTAATGTTGTAACTGTGTATAATAATGCTGCCAAAGTGCAGCTTATTTTGGATCCGCGAAGTGCGGTTGGTTGTTTGGTACAACGGCCTGAGTCGCGGGTAGCTGGCATAGTTGAAGGCAGTGCCTTTCATTCTAATGCACCACGAATGGTTAATATTGCTCGCGATGCTGATGTAATTAAAGGTGATAAAATTATTACATCCGGCTTTGGCGGTATCTATCCGAAGGGTTTACTAGTTGGTGAAGTTGTTGATATAGTTAACGAGGAAGGCGGATTACTAAAATATGCTGTCTTGAAGCCAGCAGTAGATTTTGATAGACTAGAAGAGGTGCTAGTGATTGTACGTTCCCGCGAACCATTACCTGAGCCGCCAGTGCCTGGTCAAGCTAAGACGAGTTCGTCGATACAGCCGAAAGGAGCAGGTCAATGAGAACGTTTGTTGTCTGGGCCGGCTTACTACTGGGCACAATTGCCATTCAGTCTGTTTTATTGCCGATGATTTTTAGCAATGATACGAAACCCGACCTCTTGCTAATTATTGTCGTAGCCAGTGGCTTGCTTGTCGGCCGGGAACGGGGGGTTGGTGTTGGCTTTTTTGCAGGCGTAATGCAGGATTTTGCGTCAGGTAATGTTTTTGGATTAAACACCTTGTCAAAAATGGCTACAGGCTATGTAGCTGGTATGGCTGAACGTAAAGTATTTAAAGAAAGTATAGCATTGCCGGTTTTGGCTATTATCATGGCTACTTGCTTTAACAGCGCGATTATGCAGGCATTGCTTTTCCTGTTGGGGTATAAGGCGGAGCTTATTCCCTTACTACAATATCAGTTATTGCCTTCCTTATGTTATAATGTTTTGTTTTGTATTCCGATTCATCGGCTGATTTACAAGATTACTTTCGGTAATCGCAGTCAATTTTAAAACAAGGTTAGTCCTCCGGTGTTTCAGTTCATTGGTACTCTTGGAAGGGAGCTTGTCTGATGCTTGCTAAACGTGTACATGGCAGGTTAGAGATTTTAGGCATGATTATTATTTTTATTTTTGTTACTTTAGTATCTCGCCTTGGCTATTTGCAAATGGTACAAGGTCAATACTACGGGCAGCTAGCAGACGGCAACCGAATCCGACTTATTCCCATCATGGCCCCACGGGGTGTTTTTTATGACAGGAATGGTGTAACGCTGGTCTCGAATCGTCCAGGTTTCACCATCTCTTTGTTGCCTATAAATGGTCCGGTTCCTGATGAAGTCATTGACAAATTGGCTGTTATCCTTAACATGGATGCCAAAGCAATAAGAAATAAGTTATCTCAGCAAACAGGCTCGTTTGAACCTATCCGGGTTAAAACCGATGTTGGTCCTGAAATTGTTACAAAAATTGAAGAACGGCGTTCCGAACTGCCTGGGGTTGTTATTGAAATTCAACCACTGCGAAATTATATTAATAATGAGCTTGCTGCGCATATATTTGGGTATGTCGGTGAAATTAATGAGCAAGAATTGGAAAGTCGTAAATCCCAAGGGTATAAAGCTGGCGACATCGTAGGTAAATTTGGCTTAGAAAAAGTCTATGACAAAGAAATTCGCGGAATAGACGGCGGCAATCAAGTAGAGGTTGATGCTAATGGCCGACCAGTACAGGTATTAGGTAAGAAAGATCCAATACCTGGTCATAATTTAGTCCTAACCATTGATTATCGAATTCAAAAGGCTACAGAAACAGCTATTGAGGAACAGCTTACTTATCTGCAGACCAAAGGCGGATATCCCAATGCTAAGGCAGCAGCAGCCGTAGTGTTAAACCCGAAGACCGGGGAAGTTTTGGCCATGGTAAGCCGCCCGACATTTAATCCTAATTCTTTTATTGGCGGTATCTCGAGTAAGGACTGGAAATTACTTAATGAAAATCCGAATCATCCGATGGATAACAAGGCTATATCTGGTGTTTACCCGCCAGGGTCAACTTTTAAAATTATTACTGGTGCAGCAGCCTTAGAGCTTGGAAAAGTAACTCCAGAAGAAAAAATCCTTGATACAGGTAAACACTGGCTTATACCCAAGGGTAATGCTATGGGAGAAGCATTGGGATGGATTGATTTCCGTGAAGCATTAGCTAAATCGGACAATGTGTACTTTTACGAGTTAGGTAATCGGTTAGGTATCGATAATCTGGAAAAGTATGCACGGATGTTTGGGCTAGGGGAGCTTACCGGGATAAATTTGCCTGGAGAATCTGATGGGTTGGTGGCTAACCGGCGGTATAAGGAAAAAGTATATGGCGAAGATTGGTATTTATCGGAGACTTTTGATGCTGCTATCGGGCAGGGGTTTCAACTGGCAACCCCATTACAGATGGCAGTCGTTATTAGTCAAATTGCCAATGGCGGTCACCGCTATAAACCTCACTTGGTTAGTAAAATTACTGACCATAATGGCGAGGTTATCAAAACCTTTGCACCGGAAAAAGTTGGGGAGCTGACGATTTCTAAAAGTACGTTAACCCTTATCCAGGAAGCGTTGCGAGATGCTGCTCATGCGGATGGTACTGCGGCCAATACTTTTGGCAATTTCCCGATTGCTATTGCGGGTAAAACAGGTACAGCCGAAAACTCGCATGGTAGTGACCATGGCTGGTTTGTGGCCTATGCTCCTTATGAAGACCCACGAGTGGCAGTAGCCGTTATCGTTGAACAAGGCGGCTTTGGTACATCTTCAGCCGTACCAATTGCTAAAAAAATTCTGGAAGCCGCTTTTAATATCAATCAGGTTCCGACTGAAGCAGCTAAAATATATCGTCCGCAGACGGCATTGTAAGTAAATATGTAAAAACCGTGCATTCACTGCTATTGGTCTGTTATGTGCGTACTGAAATCTTTTGCGCATAAGTAACATGAGGTTAGACATAAAAGTCGAGCCTCATGTTTTCTATTCTCAGTATTATGTTGCATTGTTTTTATGGCCTGCATGGTGTAAAAAGTATGGAAAGGCACCGACTAGATACCCTAACTGAGTATCAGGATTGTCGTTAAAAAAGAACTGTCCTGTCAGCCAAGCAATAAATGGGGATATACCATGAATTAATACCAATATCCATAAAGGAATAACTGGCCTTTTTAAGACTCGAAAAAATTCTTTGATACTTGTACCAAGGGCGGTAACAAACGTCGTATAGGCAAACGCACCGACTACGACAGCCCTTAAGGCAGGAGAGTCAGGCAATGGTATAAAAAATCCGGCTATTAAACCTGAAAGTACAATAAAGAACATATGTTGTCCTAGCCATGCAGTAATTTTTGCTAATGTATTAATCACTTTAAAAAAGCCTCCAATAAAATGTACCTATTCTCTATTCGGGATTACTTTGGCATTCCCTGTTGCAACTGGTATTTGAACCTGAACTGTTATGATCAGCTAATTTTACGCTGGACAGTACCGATATAGCTTACATTCCGGTAGATAGTTGCTTCGCGGCGGGCCGAGGACGGCGAGAATCTCATTCATGCACACTTAGATGGCGAGTATTAATTTACATCCTGTGTAAGTACACAGGATGATTGCAAAAAGCTTTAATATGTACGTTAGATTGCAGGATATTTGCGAAATAGAGCGAATTTTAGTTGACATATAGATAATAATTTGTGGTAAAATTTAGGAGAAGGTATGCGGGAGGATGTAATATTTAAAGGAAATAAAGACGGCCTTGAACTGGTATTAAACCAAACGGCTGATTTTGCTGCTATTTTAGAGCAACTCAAACAGAAGTTGGAATCGGCTGCGCATTTTTTTACTGGCAGCACTAGTGTCAAAGTATCATCAGCAACTGATACATTAACCGGTGATGAGCGTAGGCAGTTGATTAATTTGCTGGCCGATTATGGACTAGCCTTACAGGATCAGCCTTCCTCCGAGTCTCAGCCGACAGAAATATTGTCTCAGGCTGATTGTTATGACAAAACTACTGATGTGGAATACCGTCGGGAGACTGACACCGGGCGGCAAACATTGATCATATCAAAAATGCTTAGAAGCGGCCAAAAGGTTGTATTTGATGGTTCTGTCATCGTTATGGGGGACGTTAACCCCGGATCTGAAATTATTGCTTCTGGCAATATTACAGTATATGGGACGTGCAGAGGCTTAGCTCATGCCGGAGCTAACGGTGATCAAACAGCTACGATTACGGCAGATAAACTAATGGCAGGCCAGTTGAGAATTGCTGGGCTTATTGCTAGGGCTCCTGATAACCAGGAGGCACCTTCATACCCGGAAACAGCTCGCATTAGTGGTGGAGTTGTTGTGATTGAACCGGCAGAAAGCGCAAAGATTACATAGGAGGGAAATTGATGGGGGAAGTAATAGTTATTACGTCAGGAAAAGGCGGCGTAGGAAAAACGACGACAACCGCTAATATAGGAACTGGTTTTGCTCTTCAAGGTAAAAAAGTTGTGTTAGTTGATGCGGATATTGGCTTACGGAATCTTGATGTGGTCATGGGGCTTGAAAATAGAATCGTTTATGATCTAATTGATGTGACGGAAGGCAATTGCCGGTTAAAACAAGCTCTGATTAGGGACAAACGGTTCGATACCTTATACCTGTTGCCGGCGGCTCAGACCAGAGACAAAAATGCTGTTACACCAGACCAGATGAAACAGTTATGCAAAGAATTGGCGCAAGAATTTGATTATGTAATTATTGACTGCCCGGCAGGTATTGAGCAAGGCTTTAAAAATGCTATTGCGGGTGCTGATCGTGCTATTATTGTTACAACGCCGGAAGTGTCGGCTGTTCGGGATGCTGATAGAATTATTGGTTTATTAGAGTCAGAGGGTAAGCATAACCCTAAGTTAATAGTAAACCGTATTCGACCGCTTATGGTCAAAAAAGGTGACATGATGGATATTGACGATATTATCGAAATTTTAGCTGTTGATTTACTGGGAATTATTCCTGAAGATGAGTATATTGTCATATCCACTAACCGAGGCGAACCTGCTATTGTCAACAACTCCGCCCTAGCTAGTACGGCCTACCGTAATATTGTCCGACGCCTGGCAGGCGAAAACGTTCCGCTCATGGTTCTCGAGACTAACGAGAGCTTATGGGGCAAGTTCAAGAAAGTCTTGGGATTTTAACGCGTGACGTAAGGAGGGGAAAAGGTTGTTTGAAATGATTCAAAAACTGTTTGGCCGAGAACCGCAAGGTTCTAAAAATATTGCTAAAGAACGACTACGGTTTGTTCTGGTGCATGACCGTGTCAATGTATCGCCACAGTTTATGGAAGTCATTAAAGATGATATGATTAAAGTAATTTCCAACTATATGGATATTAATGAAAATGAAATGGAAATAAATCTGACTCGAACGAACACCCAGGTTGCTTTAGTGGCAAATATTCCGGTAAACCGCATGAAACGAACCATACCAGGAGAGTAGAGCATAGAGGCAGAAGTAAGAGAATACTTACGCTGCCTTTTACTTTTGCTCAATAGGTCGCTTCTCAAGACGATGTTGATGCAGGCAGCGGTTCGATTGCTTACTCAATGACTGAAACGTTCACTTTGCTTTAAGTTTCACTATTTTATTGCGGATACTGGACGCAGGCTTGAAATACTATTATAATATATAAGACATTGTCAGAGAGAGGTTACTAGGTTATGCTTAACCAGCGACTGTTGCGAAACTTGGACTTTATTCTTATCGGTGTTACGGTTCTTATCATTCTTATAAGCCTCATTGTTATCGGCAGCGCTACCCATATCAATACTCCGAGCGAGGACCGATATTGGTATGTACAGCGTCAGGGTTTTTTTGTTCTGGCAAATATTGCCGTTATTTTTTTAATGTTAAACTTTGATTATAAATCCTTGGAAAAATTCTCAGGATTTTTGTATGCTATAAATCTAGTGATGCTGCTTGCTGTTATGTTTGTTGGACAAACGGCGCTTGGTGCGCAACGCTGGATTCAGATTGGACCCATTAGTTTGCAACCATCGGAGTTTTCCAAGATTATTATGATTATTGGTTTGGCTCAGGTTTTGGATAAGCGAACAGGCAAATTAAATACTATTAAAGACATTATTCCGGTGTTTATTTATGTAGGCATACCCTTTATCTTGGTGTTAAAGCAGCCTGATCTTGGAACTTCGTTAGTGTTCATGGCTATCTTATTTGGAATGATTTTCGTAGCAGGCATTAATATGCGTCTGCTTATGGGCATTTTTGCTGCTGGCTTGGCCTTTATGCCAATATTTTGGCATTTTTTAAAAGATTATCAAAAAATGCGGTTAACTGTGTTTATTGATCCCAATGTAGATCCTTTGGGATCAGGCTATCATATTATTCAGTCTAAGATTGCTATTGGTTCAGGTATGTTGTTTGGTAAGGGCTTGTTTAATGGTACTCAAAGCCAACTGAATTTTTTGCCGGAGAATCATACCGATTTTATTTTTGCCGTGATTGGGGAAGAACTGGGATTTGTCGGCGCTACGTTTATCTTGCTGCTCTACCTTATCTTACTTTATCGCGGGGTCAAAATTGCCGGAGCTGCCCGTGACAATTTCGGCACCCTTTTGGCAACAGGGATTGTCTCCATGTTAGCCTTTCATTTATTGGTAAATGTGGGGATGACGGCGGGAATTATGCCTGTTACTGGCATTCCCTTGCCGCTTATGAGTTATGGTGTAAGTTCACTGACCACCAATATGATCAGTATTGGGATCTTGTTAAATATTTATATGCGACGGCAAAAAATTCTTTTTTGATCGAAAATGCAACCATAAATGTATATGATTCCAACAACTACTAGCTTTGTTTATCATAGTGTATGCAGACAGGTTACCCAGCCTGTCTGTTTTTTTTTTGTGAGTTTACATGGTTGGCACACTGAAGGTTTTATGAGCGAAAGAGATTTTTAGGAGCTTGTTTGCCTGGTTATAAATCTGTGTTTTCAGCATATATATTCCATAAGAATACTTGAGCCGGGATTTATGGAGGGTTTAATATGACAAAGCTATGGAATCGTTTGAAAAACCGTTGGCCATTTGCTGCTCGGAACACGGAAAAAACCTGGCAATTGTATTATGATGACGAACCTGACTATAGTTGGCTAAAAAAAACAGTAGTAGCTTTAGTGATTTTTGGACTGGTTTATGGTGCTCAGGTATCAAATACTACAATCGGACAGGAAGTAACAAGTGCTGTCCGTCAGATACTGATAACGCAGACTGACTTTGCCTATTATGCAGCAAGAACCGTGGATTATATCCGTACGTATTGGCCGAATAGTGCTGATTTATCGGGGATACCTGTTTTAAAGCACATGCAGACGACTATTTCGCGGCCTGCTGATCCGTTACGATATATGACCAAGCCTGTGGACGGGCAGGTGATGACCCAATATGGCTGGCAAAGCAATGCCGCGGCTAAGCAGGATATGATGCATGAGGGCATTGAGATTGCTGCTCCGGCAGGAGCCGGTGTGCGGGCCGCGGCTACCGGAAAGGTCAAAATTGTTAGCGACAGTGCTCAGTTGGGAAAGTTACTAATCATTGATCATGGGAAAAATATTGAAACCATCTATGGACACCTGACAGATATATTAGTTAAAGAAGGTGATGAGGTAAGCCAGGGACAGGTGGTTGCTCGGGTTGGAAAAACGGGAACTGCTGTGTCAGTATTATATTTTGAACTACGGGAAAACGGCAAAGCGATTGATCCTTTGTCACGAATAAAGTAACTGCCTCAGGTGTGGAATATTTCGGGAAAGGCACTTGCTTATTTAGGAACCCAGTTCTATGTCTACTTGTGAGACTGAGGGTTATAGGACTTAGTCATCGGAGAAAAGGAGATGTAATTAGATAAAAGGATGTGAAATATGCGGGCAGGAAAGATAGCAGGCGTTGAAATCATAATAAATAATTGGTTTTTAGGGTTAATTGCCGTATTCGCGGCTGTCGGTCTTAGCGATAAGGTATTGCTGATCGTTAGTGCAGTATTATGGCATGAGTTAGCGCACATGTTGATGGCAGGCGGCTTAGGGTATAAGGTCAAACAAGTAGAATTGCTACCCTTTGGCGCTACAGCGCGGATAGAACGCCTGGCTGATGCCGGAGCAGTAAGTGAAATAATGATAGCAGCCGCCGGACCAATTGCAAGTTTAGGTCTGGCG
>NZ_JBYKYF010000418.1:1088-2144 GCF_057736855.1 Sporomusa sp. | reverse complement strand
CTCTATAGCGTATTCAGCCAGTTGATTAATTTTATAGCAATTGTTTATCAGGAGTTATTCCTGTGATTATCCCTGTTTTGCAATAAGGAGTGGTTAATTTGCCAAGAAGCAAGCGTAAGTCGGTTTTTGGCATTCTGGTTTTGCTTTTATTTGCGATGATAATGCAACTGCCTTTAACTAGTTTAAAGGCTCACGGGGAGGATGAAACCTCAAATCCGGTGTCTTACTATCCCCGTTCCGACAGGGAAGATTATCAATTCGAGACGGTTGCTTCGATAATCGTCTTAAGCCTGGCTGTTGATAAGAGCCAGGCGGCAATCAGATTGACAGATAAAACAGGGATGAACTGGTTCAGCACGCCGATGGATTACAACCAGGATGAGCTGTCAAACTCTGCTGCAAAAATGGCTATGGCTTCCCTCGTTCAGGTGGCGTATGCAGACCGTACCGGAAATATTACAACAATCAACGGTTACGCAGGGAGTGTTAGAAAATCTACATATAGTGTAACGGATATAAAAAACGGCGTAAGGTTTACATTTGTTTTTGAACGTGAAGGCTTTACCGTTCCTTTGGAAATTGCATTGGACGAGTATGGATTAAATGTATCTGTGGTTATGGATGGAATCAAAGAAACCAACGAGAATTTCAGGCTGACCCAGGTTGCGGTGCTGCCGTATTTCGGGGCGGCTAAGCTGGGCTCTAATGGATATTTTCTGGTTCCTGACGGTTGTGGCGCCCTTATTGAGTATGACAAGTCAAACATTTATGCCGAGCCTTACCAGCAAAGAATTTACGGTGACGAGCTGTCCACAATCAGGCTGGAATCGGATGGCATAAAGCAGCAGGCGCTTTTGCCTGTGTTTGGAAGCAAACAGGGGCAAAATGCCTTTGTAGGAATTATCACCCGCGGGGGAGCAAGGGCAATTGTTTCAGCAAAGGTGGCAGGCGCTGATTCCGGATACAGCCACATCGGGGTTACTTTTATTTATCGTGAATCCGACATGGTTTTCATAGAAAAGAAAAACCAGACAGTCAGGATTTTTGAAACAAAGC
>NZ_JBYKYF010000418.1:0-1078 GCF_057736855.1 Sporomusa sp. | reverse complement strand
GCATACAGTCAGATATCAGTTTTTAAACAATGAGAAGGCCAACTATGTTGGCATGGCCGAAACTTACCGCCAGTATCTGGTGGAAGAAGCCGGGGTAATTCCTAAAAAAGAAATAAACCCGGTTTATCTCAACATGCTCGGCGGAATAAAGGTTACCACAAATGTACTCGGGTTTCCTGTAAACAGGGTTCAGCCCCTTACTGGCTTTGATTCTGCTGTTGAGTTTTTGCAAGCTCTCAAGGCTGAAGGGGTTGACAAGATAGGCTTGCAGTACACAAACTGGCAAAAGGGTGGGGATTTGCATAAAGTCCAAACTGTGGTAAATCCTGAAGGGCGCCTTGGGGGCAAATCCGATTTTAATGCCCTCTTGCAGTATTGCGTCGATAACGAAATAATGTTTTACCCTGATTTTAATTTAACGGATATCCGCAAAACAAGCCTGGGATATGGAACAAATGCTGCTGCAAGGTCCATACAAAAACAGCCTGCAATGCAGTACCAGTATAGACTTAACAACAATTCGGCGATACTTTCGGAAGGGATATTCCTGTTGTCGCCGGCAAGGTTTGCTAAGCTCACCGATCGGTTGATAAAATCCATGGACAAATGGGATATATCAAGAATCGGGCTGACTTCCTTCGGCCAAAAGCTGTATTCCGATTTTGGCAGGAACTATGTAAGCAGGGATGAGGCCGAGGAGATTTGGGGAGAAGTGTTTTCGAAATTCAAGAAATCCGGAACGGAAATATTGTTATCCTCAGCCGCGGGCTATTCCTTAAAATATGCGGATATTGTTACCAATACGCCAGGCTCATCCAGCAAATTTGACAGCACCACCAAAGATGTGCCTTTTTATCAGATTGCACTCAAGGGGATTATACCGGTTTCGGTGGAAGCCATTAATTTCAGCGCAGATTACCGCAAAGGATTTTTGTTCGCAGTAGAAACCGGATCAGCCCTTCAGTATGAAGTGTTTGGTGAAAACGAGCATTTGCTGAAGGAATCAAAGTTTTATAAGCAGATAACTAGCGGGCGGATGTCGGATTGGCTGATGAAAATTGCGAAGGATGCCAGCGAA
>NZ_JBYKYF010000417.1:0-2144 GCF_057736855.1 Sporomusa sp. | reverse complement strand
CGATGAGGAAGTAATCTCCGGACTATTAACTGGAATTTCTCAGGCTAAGGTATTTCCGGTGTTGTGCGGATCAGCCATAAAAAATATCGGTATTCGGCAAGTGCTTGATTCTATTGTGAAATATCTTCCGGCGCCTGGTATTAAACCAGTTATGGGTTATCATCCAGTTACCCAAGATCCTATAGAAAGAAATATCAATGAACCTTTTTCCGGTTTGGTTTTCAAAACTACTGCAGACCCCTTTGTTGGTCGTCTGAGTTATATTCGCTTATACTCAGGCTCGCTTAAGCCGGATAGCACGATTTATAATGCGACAAAAAATAAGTCAGAGCGGATTGGTACCCTCTTTACACTTCGTGGCAAACAGCAAGATCCTGTTACTGCTGTCCATGCTGGTGATATTGTAGTAGTGGCAAAACTTCAGGAAACTGGTACAGGCGATTCGCTGTGTGATAAGGATAAACCTATTTTATTCGAACCTATATCCTATCCTAAACCAATGTATATACGCGCAATTGAAGCCAAAAATAAAGGCGATGAAGATAAAATCAGTCAGGCTTTAGCCAGACTAATGGATGAGGACCCAACAATAAAAGTTCATAAAGATGTTGAAATCAATCAGTTGCTTATTCACGGTATGGGCGAGCTGCATCTTGATATCATGACAGAACGCATGAAGCGCAAATTTGGGGTTGAAACCTTGCTGACTGACCCCAAAGTCCCTTATCGTGAAACCATCCGTGGCAAAGCAAAAGTCGAAGGTAAACATAAAAAACAAAGCGGCGGACATGGACAGTACGGTCATGTGTGGCTTGAACTGGAACCACTGGCGCCAGGTGCACAATTTGAATTTGTTGATTCCATTTTTGGCGGAGCGGTACCACGTCAATACATTCCGGCAGTTGAAAAAGGGGTGCGCGATGCCCTGAATGCCGGTGTCTTAGCTGGTTATCCGATGGTTGATGTTAAAGTAACCTTAACTGATGGTTCGTACCATACTGTTGACTCTTCGGAAATGGCGTTCAAAATTGCCAGCATGATGGCACTGAGAAAAGGTGCACTGCAGGCAAAACCAGTATTATTAGAACCCATCTATTCCGTGGAAGTTATTGTGCCTGAATCCTATATGGGAGATGTAATTAGCGATCTTAATACAAAACGAGGACGAATCCAAGGAATGGAGCCTATTGGCGGTGGACTTGGAAAAATAAAAGCCCAGGTACCGTTAGCCGAAATGTTCCGTTATAGTATTGACTTACGCTCAATAACACAGGGACGCGGATATTTTGATATGAGTTTCTCGCACTATGAAGATGTACCTGCCCGGATTGCTGAAAGTATAATTGCCAACGCCAAGAAAGAGAAAATGGAAGAAGCCTAGTTGACTCAGGGTCTTAACAGGATGCATAACGCAGTCTGTTAAGACTCTGCTGTTTATTGTGACAATAGTATGTATCTTAGGTTTACTATAGATATTTCGTACAAAAAACGAGTATTATTATATTAAGAGCTTAACTCTTTTTTATATCATGGAGGTTAATCATGGGAGAATTTGTTTTACAACACAGCTTTAATGGCGTTTGGTATGGAATATTTACCGAATTTGCTGCTAGGGGCGTTAAACATGGTATTTCTACTCGTCTGGGTGGCAGGAGTATAAAGCCGTTTGCCAGCTTAAATCTGGGACTGCATACTGGTGATGATGCGGAAACTGTGTGGCATAATCGCCGGCTCTTTTGCCAAGCGCTTGGGCTGGCAGCCGAAAAAGTTGTTACTGCCGAACAAGTGCATGGCGATGGTGTGCAGATGGTCACAGAGGCTGATGCTGGGCGTGGTGCTAGGTATTATCAGGAGGCTATCGGTGGTATAGACGCCCTTATCACGAATGTACCGGATTTACCGCTTATGCTGTTTTTTGCCGATTGCGTGCCTGTGCTTACTTTTGATCCTGTAAATCAAGCTATTGGCGTTAGTCATGCTGGGTGGAAAGGAACGGTTGCTAAAATTGCTCAGAAAACACTGCTTGCTATGCAGCAAAATTTCAATACAAAACCGTCAGACTGCTTTGTAGGAATTGGTCCATCAATTGGTCCCTGCTGTTATGAAGTGGATGAAGTTGTCATAGATAAACTTAGGAAAGGTTT
>NZ_JBYKYF010000049.1:0-14261 GCF_057736855.1 Sporomusa sp. | reverse complement strand
TTTTACCGGGCTGAAAGTCAATTAACCCATGTTGTTTTAATAAATTGCGGTGTCTTATAAAGGTTTTTTCGTCTTTAATGTCAGCCCTAAACATCACGTAAGGATTGGTCGCGTCAAACCATTCGGCCCATCCTGCCCTGTTATTTAATGCAAACAACTTGTAATAAATCAACTGGGCATATGCTGGCAACCCGGTTCTGTCGCTATAATCCTCGAACGCGTTTAGTAATTTTGCGTAGTTCATACCCCACCGCCCAAAACTAACCTAATCTATTACCCCATCGCGGGAGCCTAAGCCCCGATTTATCCGTTTCCTCTAACTCTAGCCGCTGCTGATTCTTTTCAAATTCAGCCTTGGCAGCCTCTTCTTGAGTCTTTTTGTAACAAATAGGTCCAAAGCCACGTTCCCTGCTTTTTGCATCTTTCAATTTTCGGTTGCATCGCCCGCATTCTTTGTGTTCAGTCATGACGTAGCCCCCTTTATTCCGTACCCCCAAACATTTTTAGGTGTCCACCCTTGCGGCAGACTATTTAATCTAACACCTTTTTGACAATCTTATATTGTTCTAACATACTCAAACAATTGTCTATTAGCGGATTAAACCTTAACTCTAGTTGATACCGGCCAACAGAACGTTTTTGTTGACATACTGGGCCGTAGTCTCTAGTTTCATCCTTTAGCCTACGGCCGCAGCGTTTACAGCGTTTCATTACCCAGCCTTTTGCGCGTGTTTGCGCAACTCCGAAGTAAACCTATTTAATTCTGCCTGAGTAGTGATAACGTCCGTCAAACTAACCACTTGTTTCTGATATATTTCGCTGGCTAACAAATGCACTTGATCTTCGTTAAGACCAAAAACTTTGACATTAGCCCAAAATGTGTCCCACTTAAGACCATTACCGTTTTGCTGCTTGGCTCGCTCTTGTGCTTTCTCTTGTGCCTTATCTTGGGCAATTTGTTGCTGTGCGTCAATAAATGACATTGGCTGTTGTGCAGGAACAGGCACAGGTTCATCAACACCTGATTCAAGCCATTGTAATAACTGTTTTCCAATATCGACACTAAGCTTAAAGAGTTTGCCGTCAAGTATAGAGGTACGGTCCTTACTTGTAGTGGCATTATGGTCTTGGTCTACATCCACAAACATAGTAAATTCATATTCCATGCCATCACGCTGTACAGGATTTAAACCGACCTTACGAATGACCGTCTTACCAGTAACAGGATCTTTCTCTTGAACATAGTCCATCTTGGCTCTCAAGGTAGCTATGATATGACACTTACTTTGCAACACTGACTCAACTAGACGGTTATGCTGTGGTGTAATATCGCGCCAAGCTGTCCATCCATTTCCGGTCTTTTTTTCAATCTGACCTTTCTTATCAAGCAGGCCACCTTCACCGGCCCATGCATGAGTAAAGCTGTCAATAATAATGCACTCTATTCCGGCAGCCTCACATTCTTTTATTGCCGCGATATATTTGTCCGGAGTAAATGGAGATGTAATTTCAATGTAGTTGTATTCACCAATTTCCACACCGTCTTTGTTGTAGTTGGCGTATAATTCGCCACTGTGGTTCTCGGTATCAATCAGACAAATCTTTTCCCAATCACCAGTTATTCCGTAAGCTACAAGTAGGGAACCATATGTCTTGCCGCCACCAGCTGGACCACTTATGCCCAGTCTTAATTTAGCTTTACGCCTTTGCGCCTTACGCATCATTGCCATTACTTTACAGCCCCCTTCACATAGAAGGTATCTGGTTGCTCAGTGGCAACAATATCAGGTATTACCTCACCATCGGCAGTAGCTGTTTTACCAGCAAGCACTATCAGAGTCTTTTTAAACTCATTCCAATTAGTTTCTTCCTTAACAACCAGAAAATCGGGAGCATTTGCCTTCACCCATTGTGTCAGCTTTTCATTCTTGCCGCTGACCGGTTCGCCGTCGATATAGAACTTTATTCCTCCTTTGCGGAATCCAATTGTACCGCTGGGGAGGTTTAGGCTCCGCTTCTTGGCTCCTTCCAGTTGCTGTTCAGCAAAAGGCCGGAGAAGTGATTCAAAAAACGCTATCTGCTGTAAGTTACTTTGTGTTTCCTTTTCAGCCCAGTCTTGAATCTGCTTAATGCGGTTTTCTGCTAGGGCTTGAATTTCATCGATTTTTTGCTGATAAACGGCAATTTTTCGCACTGCCCAATCAGCTTTGTCCATCGTGTCAATAACAAAACCTTGTTGCTCAGTTACGCCGCTCTGTTCCTCAAGATATTCATCAAGCTTTTCAGCTAAGTTATACATAATCACTCATCCTCCCGTACATTTTTCAAACATTCACCGCATTCGTGCCAGCAATCCGGGTATTGGCAGGGCATATTGAGTAAGTCCATTTCGTCCATTAAGCTACACCCTTCTTCTTATTCAACATAAGACTTCCCTCGGCAATCAGATTCGCGAAATCGGCCTCATCAAGTAACAATTCAAGTTTGCTATAATCAGTTTTAATTACCGCGCTCACTACATTGCCCGACTTGGTAATATCAGTCTCAAACACCTTGCTGTCGGTCAGGTCAATGGTTATCTCGTTTCTTGACATTCAAGCCACCCCTTTCTTGCGCTCATAACACTTAACGCAAAGTCCCGGCACCGCGTATCCATTAGATTTACCACACACCGGGCACTCTTCCGTGAGCGACCGCCACTCATGCTGGCAGTCGGCACAAAGCATATTAACTACGCCATCCCGCAAGTAGGTAACTTGTCCACTTTTACCGCAGCGTGGACAGTTCGGTACAGCCTCGGTAACTTGCGGCTTAGTTTTCTTATGGTAGCCTCCTATACTCATGCTGCCACACCCCTAAACAGGATGTCCTCAGCACCATTGGCGAATCCCAATAGATAGACGTTTTTGTTTTTTATCGCTCGCGCTTCGTAATCGGCGATCAGCTTTTTTGCATAATCCATAGGGAGACTCGACCAGTCGAAGCAGGCAGCGTCTTGATAACCTTGCTGATACTTACCCATGAATTTGCCCCTCCTTGACTGCCATAACCGGGCGTGGTACAATGGCAGTAACCTAAATTTTACTTAGTCCACTTTGCGAGAGTGGGCTTTTCTTTTTACTGAGCAATATCCAGATTGCTCTAATTTTTTTATGTGACGGCGCATGGTCTCAATTACCGGCCTGTTATACCATTCTTGCAGCTTGATTAGCATTGTTTTAGCACAGGTAATCAAGTCCGCTACTTCATCCTCAAAGCTAGTTAATGTCAAATCATCTGCACCAGTAAATTTGTAGCCATGCCGCTTATTTATCATGACTTTACGGGCATCTTTTGCTATATTGATGATTTCCTCGGCCTCTTCTACAAGCTTGTCCAACGCAACAATTGGATGACTGTCAATCGCATCCAAGTACCGCGTAGGAAAAAGGTTTCCTTTGCAAAGAGCGCATCGCTCTTCTGATGCTCTTGGACTGTTTAAAACCTCTATCAGTTCTCCTTCCCGATCTTTCGGAATCGGCCTACTGCCAGTCAAGTATTCGCTCAAAGTGTTTGGTGCTAAACTAGCTGCTGCCGCCAAGTCTTTTTTGCGAATACCACGCAAGTTTATTTCTTCGCACAAAACCATTGCCAATGACACTATTCTCACCACCTTTTCGAAAACTGCGAAAATCTACAGTCTTTTAGTTCGCATATGATTGAGTTACACTAAAACCATAAATCGGGAGTCTCTTTGTATCTGTCACCACACCCCACTTTCCAGCCCTACTGTCACCCCGGTAGGGCTACTCTTTTATCCAATAGTTTATTTGCAGTTTGTCGCCTGGATATATCTGTCCACGAACACGGCCAGCGAATACGGTCTCGTAGTTTAACTCGATTATGCCGTGGTAAAACTCGCGGATATCGCGCGAACCGTATGTATTCTTGGCCATGTATTGCTCACTGATGGACCAGAGTGTGTCGCCGGATTTGACGGTGTACGTCTCTGTGACTAACTTGCCCTGCGTTTTTGTATTGCCGCAGCTTGTTAAGACTAAAACGATTAGGACGGCTACCAGCAGACCATTGTAATTAGTCATTGCTGGCACCTGCCAATCTCGGGTATTTAACTTTCGTAGTGGTTTGTTCATTAATTTCAATCATCTCCTTTTTTGCTATGTAATGTGGTTGTAATACACTTCTGAATCGTGCAGATGATAGAAAATGGTTTTTTAAAATTTCAAGTATTTTTTAAAGAAGTTATTATCCATTTTCCTTTAATAATTCTGGATTTTCGTAGATGTTGCCGATAACCTCGATTGAATCAGAATAACGTTCCCAATCTACTAACTCATCATCGCCAACATTTGGAATTTCCACTTTAAATCCACAACCTTTAAAGACTACCAAACCTGTGTCTGTTCCCATGTCTTTATAAGTACCAACGATTATGTCACCCTCACAAATCTCCACACCGTTTTTGTCGTACAACCCAGTAAATTGCATAAGTATTACGCTGTCACACCCATCTTCTTGTCCAAAATGATACCCCTCGTCAACGGTTTTCCCATTTTTCCTAAACCTTGCATTTACAAATGGATACTGTGATTTGCTAAATCTAAACCCAGTTACTTCGCCCATCAAGTTTTCACTCTTTGACCACGCACGAAATTTAATCTCTCGCATTCTCTCACTCCTTCAATTAGATAATAAACTCCTTACAACCACCATGAAAGTTGTTTGAAATGCTGTATAGTTTTTTATGCTTATTTTTGTAAACCACCATCAAAGTTGTTTACCCCCAATCTCTCAATTTCCGCATCCACCTGCTTGCTTATCTCAGGAGTCATGCCGCCGAATGACTTAAACCGTTTTTCAAAGTAATAAGCTAAAGGTAATTCACGATGAAATAGCGGAAAAACTGGTGCAGTCCTCCAATAGTAAGCCATTTCAAAGTGACTCATTCGGTCAATCTTGCGTTTCCATTCTTCGATTTCGGCTCCTGTAATTGTGCCGCCAGCGACCGAATAAACCGTATCTTGACAATCATACTCCGGCTGGCAATCAGCCTGGCAATCACCGTCGCATCTCTGGCGGCCGCAGTTAGCGTGGCAATCGGGACATTGACAGTCGGTCGGCCAGTTTTTTGGAACATACTGCTGTATCACGATTTCTTCCCCTCCCTCTTAGCCAGTTTTAATTCAATGATTTTCTGGGTTACAGGATCGTTTTTATCCTTAAGCTTCTCCCGCAACACATCGACCATTTTACGGTCTGCCTTTGGATTCATCTGCCGTCACCTCCATCTGGTCATATACCGCGTCATACTCTCGCTGGCACTGAGCACACCGGCTGCCAGCAAATAAGGCCATGATTATCATTCCAAGGCTACCGGCAAGCATCACTGCCAGGATTAGCCACCACCACTCGATCACGCTAACTCACCCCCTCAGTACGTATCTTGTGGCATTTTTGATAACCTTGGTCATACGCCGACTGTGAGGATTTTTAACCAAACGAAGATAACAATTGTACTGATCACGGCAAACAATTTGCCGTTGGCAATCTTCGGTGATTCGCTGCTGGCAATTATCCTCACTGATCGGCTTGCCGCAGTTTGTGCATTGCATTTTTTTCACCTCCTATGCATATTTTACTGAGGTATTGGATATACATATACTGGGGAAGTCTGGGTTTTTTACGCGGGACAGTCGAAGACGTGTCCATTTTTTCAGCAGCCGGAATTACCCGGCTTTTTCAGGATACCTGGCGGTAATGTCGAGTTTTTCTAAGATTCCAGGGACAATTGCTTTGTAAGCTGATTGAATAGCCTCAGAACTTGGTTTGTTTTCAAAGGTTACGGTAACTGTAACCTTTCGATTTTTACCACACGGTCTTTCAATAACCATGGGTTTTGAAAAGTCAATCATTTTCACCCCTCCCGGTAAATCATATGCGCAAGCAGTTTGTCTGCTTGCTTCTAAGTGCATCAGTTTGTAACAGCTCTGTCACTCATTTCCTCTTTTGGCACTGTTTTAAGGTTTTTGTGATAAATTTAAATTATTACTGACTGGGAGGGGTCAACATGTCGGCTAAACCAATAACTATTCGCATTTACGATAAAAAGACTAAAGCAAAGTTGCAGAAACTAGCCAGGCGGCATGTGCGCTTTCTCAGCCAGGAAGTTGAATGGATTGTTCAGCAGTACATTGAGGATTATGAGCGGCAAAATGGGGAAATTAAGATAGATGAATCGGTTGATGAGGATTAGCCGGTTTGCTGTCAATAGCTTGCAGGATTTTACATTTTACCCCAGAAGTATTTAAGTTTAATACTTTTGAGGAGTGAGTTATATGGTTATTGAAGAGTTTTACAAAACATGCTCAGAGTGCGGAGGAATCGGCTGGACTTCTGAAGATATGATATGTTCATGCCCCGTATGTCGTGGACTTGGGTTAGAGGTTGAGGAATATAAACGTTTTTGCGGCTACTATTCAAGACGTGAATGCGAATGGGGTGGAGATTGTAGGCATTGTGAAGATGCCGAGCCAGTCCTTCGCTACTAATCATTAATTGTAAAACGATCTGCTCCTTGATGAATCAGCATATCGATCATCCTTTTATACTGACGATAGCATAGTTGGTTTTGCTTAACGATTGACAAAATAGAATCAACAATTGGCTGCAAGTCCTTCTGGTCTGTTTGAAACTGTTCTTCTAATTTGCTAGGCATTGTTTTCACCCCCCTCACCCAGTTTTCGGCAGCTTGGCTGGTTGTTGGTCTGTTAACAATTCATGATTGTTAAATACATCAAAAAAAATTACTTCCATAGGTACACCTGAGTCTGCTGCAATTTTTTTCATTATATGCGGCTTTGGGGCATCAATTCCTCGTTCCCACTTACTCCAGGCTTGTTGGGAAACGCCGTACATACTGCCCATCTCTGATTGTGAGCGCTTCCCTCTATATTCGATAAGCTTATATCTCATGTTATCACCCCCTTAACAATCAATGATTGTTAATTTAATTATACAACTAATAATTGTATTGTCAATAATAATTTACAATTTTATATTGTTTTATTTTTACAACAATTAGTTGTATGATGATTAAGTAGGGGAGTTGATTTAATGCATGAACGTATACGTCAATTAAGAATAGAAAAGGGGTTAACTCAACAAGAACTTGCTGACGCATTAGGTATTACTCAGCAAGCTGTTGGCCGCTGGGAAAGAGGTCTTGCAACTCCTGATACGTCTACCCTTCCCCGCCTTGCAGATTTCTTTGATGTAACAATTGATTACCTCTTGGGTCGCACCGATAATCGTAGTACAGAGCTACCATCTCAGTCTATAGAAGACAAAAAACCCAAAGACCTCGAAAAATTCCTTGACCAACAAGAAATCATGTTTGACGGCATACCTCTCACTGAGGATGATAAAGCCAAAATTCGTAAATCCCTTGAAATTATCTTCTGGGATGCCCGGGAGAAAAATAAAAAGGCTAGGGCCGAAGCCAAAGCCAGGAGGGAACAAAAATGAGTGAACAATTATTAAAACAGCTTCTTGATGGTCAGCAAAAAATCATTGACCGCTTAGAACGTTTAGAAAATGGTCAGAAAGAAATACTATCCGAAATTAAAAGCCTTAAGGACGCCGACCAATCTATTATTGAGTTAATCCAAGAATCTCACCGCGACCTTGATAAAAAAATTGATTCCATCTTAACCACGCAAACCACGCAAGGTGAATCTATCAATATTTTAGCTCTACGGCAGCTACAAACAGAAGCAGAGTTGTCTGTCTTCAGAAAAGCTAAGTAACCAAATTCCCAGGCCGAAGCCAAAGCCAGGAGGGAGAAAACAAATAATGAGTAATGAAGAATTTCAACGGCTGGTACTTGAGAAGCTCAGCAACTTAGAACATGGTCAAACGGAAATTCTAAGTGAACTTAAGAATCTCAAACAGGAAAACCAAGCTCTACTTGATTTAGTCGAGAAAATATACCACGAAGTTGAAAAAATTGCTTCAAACCAAGCTGTTCAATTAGAAATGATTAAAAATTTAGCTGCCGATACCGCACAGCACGAAGCAGAAATCTCACTACTTAAACGCGCTAAGTAATACAAAACTACTTTAGCGTGTTTTTATTTGTCGCTTTTTGTCAAACATATGTTCTCCGAGGTTGATGTCATGAATATAAAGCTGCGAGTTGCTAATTTGGTCAAAAAATATGCAACAGCAAATCCATATGAATTAGCTGACTGCTTAGGTATTACCGTTATGGAGCTGGATCTGCCGGATAGTGTTAGAGGCTTCAAAGTGAGAGCCTTAAGGAGAAGATATATAGCCCTTAACAAAGCCCTACCTAAATCAAGCAAAAAGGTTGTATTGTGCCATGAATTAGGACATGCCCGACTGCATCCCGCTTATGGCTATTACTATACCCTGACCGGTACTTACTTTATCAAATCAAGGAAGGAGGCTGAAGCTAACGAATTTGCCGCACATTTGCTTGCTTATTCCAGCGATTTCGACGCTAATCTTTTAGCCAGGATTATTAATGATAAGCGGCCTGACCCTAGGGTAGTACATCAGATATTGAGTGGAATGACAGTTTAAGGGGATTGAGTTGGTAAGGTTAATCAACACCTATATGCCATTTAATTAATCTTTCTAGATTACCCTTTTGGACTCCATTACAAGGTTTCTTTATCTCAAAACGATTCGAAAAGTAAGGAGGATTTTATGAAACGAGTACTTATTCTTACATCTTTATTTCTTATGCTAGGATTACTTCTAGTAAATGCTGCAGACAACCGATATGTATTAATGTTTTCTGATGATACAAGACAATTTTTCTTTGATAAAGATACACTTACGCAGGAAAAATTGGGAAAATCAACAATTAAGGAGGCCCACCACTATGCTTAAACGCCTACCTTTCCTCATGCTGGCCGTAATCCTCCTGGCCAGCGCGGTAACCGTTACCCTTACCCATGACCAACCTGCCCTAGCAGCTACCTACGTTGGTGCCAGCACGACAGGAAAGTTTCATTACACCGATTGCCGCTGGGCAAACAAGATACGAGCCGATCACAGGGTTTATTTTAGCAGCCGACAGGAGGCTGTTAATGCTGGGTATGTGCCTTGTAAGGTTTGTAAGCCATAAACCACTAATACTCACTTAAATAACACAAATTAATATTTCTTATTTACTATTGCTAAATTTTCGCAGCAAAAAACACAGCACTGATTGGACAGGCTGTGTTTTTATTTTATATTCGGAAGGAGTGAGTTTATAGAGTCTAACAACGGTAAAGTATTATAATCATGTATTGATCAATAATAGTGATAAGGAGTGACATAATGGCTAATTGTAAACATTGCGGGAAAGAGGTACAACCTGATTGGCAAGTTTGCCCTAACTGTGCAACGCCGGTAATGACTTCTGAAAAGATCGAAAAGCAACAAAACGCTTCCATCAAAGAAACAAGCAAAAATAGCAAACCCCTTGTTGCCTCCGTTTTAGTAGTTATATTATTATTTGCAATTTATAACATGTTTAGCGGGTCCTCCAAAATAAAAGAACTTCCAAACAAGCCAGCAGTTCAAACTACAACGCCTACTCAACCCACTCAACCTGAGAATAAGCCACGTGAAAAAGCCAACAGTTGGCAATACAGAGAATCAGAAGATAAAATGAATGGTGCAAAAATTAAGTTTGCAATAACAGAGAGTATTAATACACTTAATTTTGATTTTCCATATCAAGGCACTCAGCACGCTAGATTAGTGTTAAGAAAAAACCACGATGGAACTAATGATGTTATGATTACCATTGAAAAAGGACAATTTATGGTTTCTATATTGGGTGGCAAAGCCTTGGTACGTTTTGACGATAATGCCCCCGAAAGTTTCCAATTACTTAATGCTTCTGACCAATCAACAACAGTCGTATTTGTTAAATATGCCGATTATTTTATAGATAAAGTAGTTAAGTCTAAAAAAGTATACATACAAACAGAATTTTACAAAGAAGGAAGTCCTGTACTAGAGTTTAATACTGAAGGTCTGAATTGGCAGTAAAAACTGAAACTAATAGCACGCTCATTTCCGCCACAAACTATAAATAAAAGCTACTGTTTATCAAGGAGGACACCATGAACATTGCAATTTACACACGCGTATCTACAGATTTACAAGCAGAAAAAGGATACTCACTTGATACCCAATTAGAGGCATGCAAAAAATATGCCGAGGAAATGGGAGCCACCAATATAACCGAATACAGGGACGACGGCTACAGCGGTGAATACTTAGACCGACCTGCGTTAACAAAATTGCGTGAAGCTCTAGAAAAGAAAGTTTACGATGCTGTTGTCGTCTATGACCCTGACAGACTGGCCCGTAACCTGTCGCATCAGTTAATCATTACTGACGATATTGAGAAATCAGGTGCCCAGCTAAAATTTGTATCTGTAACCTTTGAGCAGTCACCGGAGGGTAGACTGTTTTACTCAATTCGCGGCGCGGTTTCTGCTTATGAAAAAGCAAAGATAGTTGAGCGTATTACCCGTGGTAAGCGCGGCAAACTCCAAAAAGGCAAAATCATTAGTGATACTAAACCCTTCGGCTACAGATATGACCGTGAAAATAGCAACTACACCATCTGCGAAGAAGAAGCTGAGATTATTAGGAAAATGTATTCGTGGCTGATTGAAGATAAAGTAGGAACCGCCACGATTGCCAAAAGATTAAATGAATTAGGGATAGTAACGCACAGATCGAAAAAAGCTTGGTCGCCTAATGCTGTTTATTATGTACTTACTAATCCCCGGTATAAAGGCACACACATTGCATTAAGAGTTAAACGTGTTAGGATAGGTATTAATAAAACAAAGGTTGAAAAACGACCAGAGAGTGATTGGATAGAGGTTGCTATCCCTGCTATTGTAGATGAGCTAACGTGGCGTGCGGCACAGAAACAATTAAGTGAAAATAAGATTATGTCGTCGCGAAACCAAAAAAAAGAGCATATTTTTTCAGGTCTTGTATATTGTGCCAAATGCGGTCGCAAAATGAACATTGAGTATTCCGGAAGAAAACCATACCCCGGCTATTATGTATGTAGTGGCGTAGTTAACCCTAATTTTCGTTACGCTGGCGGGCCCAGGTGTGATGCCAGGCGTATACCATGCGAATATTTAGAAGATACCCTTTTGGAAATCCTAAAGTTAATTAGCAACCACCCTCAAGAACTAGATAAATACATTGCAACAAATGAATCTATTAAAGATAACTCGGATAAATTAAAGGCACTGGAAAGGTTGTCGGTCAGGGAAGCTGAACTTGCCAAGCAACGTAGCGCTGTGATGCGGTGGTTTAATCAGCAACGCATTACCGAACAGGAAGCCGATATACAATTAGACGAGATTAAAAAACAGGTCACTGAAATTGCAGCACATAAAAAACAACTACTGGCCGAAATGAGTACTCCTAATTCCGCACAGCTTAGTTCTGACGAAATTATTACCATCTTGAGACAATATTTGTCGAATAATCCAACATATGAGGAAAAGCGAAAAATGGCATTGAGTGTCTTAAAAAAGATTGAGGCTGCCAGAACCGACAATACTAGGGCAAGGGGAAGTAATCCGCAAATTGATATAAACCTCAGCTTTTTGTGAGGGTTTAAAATGGTGATTTTTCATACTCCAGGGCACATTCCAAACATATTCCACAATCCGATGGTCGCAGAAGGGCACTCTGACTTCCAAACCAAAAGCCATGCTCATGCGGTCTTTACGATCCAACAGGGTTGGCATAAACCGTGTAAGGCTCAGATAAAATATTTCGCGCATCCTGGCTGCACGTGCATCCTCACCTGGCAGTCGGGGAACTTCGGCAAGAGCATCACTATAGCGTTGAGCTACATATTCTGATGCCTTAATTTTAGTCTGGATCTCCGGCTTCAACCAGGATATACGGATATCGGGCTGTGGTGACCAAGGAAACGTCGTCGCCTGAATCATCTCCTCCCGTTGAAACCAAGGATAGCCACCAAAAACTTCATCCGCACATTCCCCTGATAAGGCCACCGTGGCTCTTTTCTTGATTTCACGGCAGAACAAGTATAACGAAGTATCAATATCGGCCATGCCCGGCAAATCTCTGACCAAAGCAGCCGGTTTCAGACTGGCTGCCAATTCCGGACTATCTAATAACACCTTATGGTGACAGGTGCCAAAGTGTTCCGATACCCTGGTAACCCACGGAGCATCCGCATTGGGTTGGAAGCTGTTTGCCTTAAAATATAAGTCATTGCCAACATAATCTACTGAATACGTATGGAGACTACCTAACCCTGCCTGCTTATAAGCGCTAGCCGCCAACGCCGTAAGTATACTAGAATCAAGGCCTCCAGATAACAAGGTACAAATAGGTACATCAGACACAAGTTGGCGCCTAACCGTGTCAATCAACAATTCACGAACCTGAGCTGCAGTTGTCGCAAAATCCTCGGTATGTGGTTTTGAAACCAGCGACCAATAGGGCTTCATCCACTTGCCCTGCCGGTTGTAAACCATGCAGTACCCAGGCTTCAATTCTTTAATACCACGGAACACACCATGTCCCGGCGTCCGGGCTGGCCCAAGCATGAATACTTCCGCCAGTCCTTCCTCATCAATTTCTGGACGTACAAGAGGATTGGCCAGTAGGGTTTTGATCTCTGAGCCAAAAATAAAACTGCTGCCCTGCTCAGTATAAAACAGTGGCTTAACACCAATACGATCACGAGCCAAAAATAGACTCTGCCGAGCTTCGTCCCAAATACCAAAAGCATATATACCATTAAGCTTCTCAACACATTCCGGTCCCCATTCAATATAAGCGAGCAGCAACACCTCGGTATCGCAATGAGTGCTAAACCTATATCCCTTTGCCTCAAGCTCCTGCCTGAGTTCTGGCGTATTGTACAATTCGCCGTTATATGTGATTACATATTTTTGTGTGCCACGAAAGCGAATCATCGGCTGAGCGCCACCCACCGGATCAATAACACTAAGGCGACGGTGCCCCAGGGCTACATGTGGCGTAATGTAAGCTCCTTGCGCATCCGGTCCGCGCGCTGCTAAGGTCTCAATCATTGCAGATAGAATATGGCTTTCCTCTGTTAGGTTTCGCTTCCAGTCAATCCAACCAGTAATCCCGCACATATTTCATCCTCCCCAAAAAATAATGCCTGTGTGCGTTAAACAGTAAACTAGTACGCTACACAGGCAACATTGCCTCATGTGTTATATTACATGCTTATAGATATGCGTTAAACTACGCATTTGCCACCATCAGCAAAAAAATATGTATGACCCAGCCTATCTGCGGATACGCTAGTTTTAATGATACCTGATGTAAACAGGGAGGTATTACTATGGATGAAATCAAACAAGCTTCTGAACCGATCACAACTTCTCAAGCAACAGCCAAACCAGAAGATCAAAGCACCGATATTGATAACGCCCATGCCATGTATCAGGAAAGCGGCCTTGATACCACTCAGGATACTTTGCGGGAAAGCCGTCTTAAGGCAAATAATAAACATGCCGCCAATAGTTTAGTCGCCAGAATGTTGTGGGGCCATGAAGAAAAGGTTAGTCTTAATATGCGTGTATCTGATGACGGAACTTTAGATTTAAATGATGATGTACGCTAGGAAAACATACTTATTCCAATTCCCTAGTCAAGACGCTAGGTATCCGCAAAAAGCAGGTCTACACGACCTGTTTTTTTATAATTAGTGATTTTCATCACACCATAAAGTGTATTTATATGTTACATTAAGTATAAAGATGAAAATAATGTAAGGAGGTTTCATGTATGAAGCAGCAATTCATAAAAAATATTGAGTTCGGTAAAGTTTTGGACGCTGTTAACCTAGTAGATTATCAACCTGGCAAAGTGGTGAGCCTGACCTTATCACAAAGCAAGACCCTTAGTATGACACTGTTTGCCTTTGCTAAAGGCGAGGCGATCAGCAGTCACTCAGCACCAGGCGATGCTTTGGTATACATCCTGGATGGTAAGGCAGCAATCACCATTGGTAACGAAACTGTAACGGCATCTACTGGCCAAATGGTTGTTATGCCAGCTAATGTTCCTCATGCTTTAGATGCTATAGAAAACTTTAAAATGTTACTCATACTTGTCATGTAACGGCATTAGACAAAAGGGCGTGTCGCAAAACGTTTATGGAAAAAACGTCTTGTGACACGCCTCTT
>NZ_JBYKYF010000048.1:13323-14293 GCF_057736855.1 Sporomusa sp. | reverse complement strand
TAGAAAGCCGCTTTTTGCCTTACGGCATAAAAGCGGCTTTGTCTACAATCTGAAATCTCTAACCTATATGGGTTAGAGATTTTTTTGCAATTGTTTTCCTTTTGAGCAGGAAAAACACAATATATGGCGTATATTTACTAATGCATATACAATATATAGTATTGCTCTTTGCAAAGCTATAAATTATTATAGCATATTTTATGGAGTAATCAAGGAGTGGATAAGTTTGCGCTGTCCATTTTGCGGAGTAACTGATAGCAAAGTTATTGATTCAAGATCTATTGATGAAGGAAATTCTATTCGCCGACGAAGAGAGTGCACAGCTTGCGTTCGCCGGTTTACTACTTATGAAGTGGTGGAAGAAATACCTTTGATGGTTATCAAAAAAGATGGCCGTCGAGAACGATTTGACCGGAGTAAGCTATTAAACGGACTATTGAGAGCGTGCGAAAAACGCCCAGTACCTATTGAGGTCATTGAGACAACGGTTAACAAGGTAGAAAAGAGCCTTTATAGTCAGGCTGTGCAGGAAGTATCTACCCGCCAAATTGGTGAGTCGGTAATGCAGTATCTCAAAGAGATTGATCAGGTGGCCTATGTACGGTTTGCTTCCGTATACCGCCAATTTGCTGATATTAATAACTTTGTACAAGAACTTGAACTCCTAATGAATCACAACAGAAAGAGTAAATCAAATATGGGGGAAAAGTCATCATGTTTATGAAAATAAGAAAACGGGACGGACGGGAAGCCGCCTTTGATGAAAACAAAATAACAGAAGCTATTTATAAAGCAGCCAAGGCTGTAGGCGGAGCTGACCGGCAAATGGCTTTGGAGCTCACACTTGAGGTATTAAAATATTTAAAACAGAAACATAATGGTGGCGTATTTGATGTAGAAGAAGTTCAGGATGCTGTCGAAAAGATTCTGATTGAAACAGGTCATGCCAAGACAGCTAAGGCCTATATTT
>NZ_JBYKYF010000048.1:0-13313 GCF_057736855.1 Sporomusa sp. | reverse complement strand
ATCGGGATAAGCGTACTCGTCTGCGGGAAGCCAAATCAGACCTTATGGATGCCGTTGCTGAAATTTTGGTGGAAACTAGTCGGGAAAATGCCAATGTATCTAATTCGCCGTCAGCCAAAATGCTCCAAATTGCCAGTGCAGCTAGTAAGGCTTTTTATTTAAACCGCATGATTCCGGAAAAGTTTGCCCAGGCTCATATTAAAGGTGATTTTCATATTCATGATTTGGACTTTTACGGAAAAACCTTGACTTGTGTGCAAATACCATTAGGAAAGTTGCTAAAAAACGGTTTTAATAATGGTCATGGTTATATTCGTCCGCCGAAACGTCCAGCGTCGGCAACAGCGCTTGCTGCTATTATTTTACAGAGTTCACAAAACGATATGCATGGCGGCCAATCTTTCGCTTTTTTTGACCATGATATGGCTCCTTTTATGGAGAAGGCTAGTAATGAAGACGTGTACCAGGCCATGGAGGCACTGATTTATAATTTGAACAGCATGCATTCACGAGCAGGTGCGCAAGTACCTTTTTCCAGTCTTAATATAGGTACTGATACGTCACCAGCCGGGCGGGCTGTAATCAAAAATTTGTTATTAGCCTATGAAAAAGGCTTAGGACGTGGAGAAAATCCCATTTTCCCCAATATTATCTTTCGTGTTCAAGAAGGCGTTAACTTTAATCCCGGTGATCCCAATTATGATTTATTTAAATTGGCTATTCGCGTTGCTGCCCAACGTCTTAATCCTACTTTCAGCTTTATGGATTCCTCATTTAATAAACCGTATGGAAATCAAGTGGGTTACATGGGATGCCGGACCAGGGTAATATCTAATCGTTGTGGTCCGGAGGTAACTGATGGACGGGGAAATTTAAGTTTTACTACCATAAATTTGCCGCGTCTGGCTATCAAAGCTGAGCGGAATCTTATGAAGTTTTACGAGAGTTTAGCAGAACTTATTGATTTGGCTTGTGAACAGCTATACCACCGGTTCCAGGTTCAGGCGAAACTAAAGGTACGGGATATGCCATTTTTGATGGGACAAGGCTTATATATCAATTCAGATAAACTAAAGCCCAATGATACTATTGAAGAAGTTATCAGAAATGGTACCCTTTCGGTTGGTTTTATTGGTTTGGCTGAGACTTTGACTGCTTTAACCGGTTATCATCACGGCGAAAATGAAGAAGCGCAAATTATGGGTGAAGAGATTGTGGCCTTTATGCGTGATAAGATTGACCGGGCAGCTGAGCATTATGATCTGAACTATACATTATTAGCTACTCCGGCTGAAGGACTGTCTGGGCGGTTTGTCAAAATGGATCGCCGTGAGTATGGTATTATTCCTGGGGTTACAGATAAGGAATATTACACTAACTCGTTCCATGTTCCTGTTAACTATCCGATTAGTGTATTTGATAAAATTCGCATTGAAGGTGTGTATCACAAATATACTAACGCCGGGCATATTAGTTATGTAGAATTTGCTGCACCACCTGTCAATAATTTAGGTGTATTGGAAGAGATTCTTCGCTACATGCGTAAATGCGACTTTGGCTATGCTGGTTTTAACTTTCCGGTGGATTTTTGTGAGGGTTGCGGTCATCTGGGCGTAATTGACACTGATGAATGTCCTTCTTGCGGAACTACCAGTATTCGGCGAGTGCGTCGCATTACCGGTTATTTGAGTACAGTGGACCGGTTTAATGATGCTAAGCTGAGCGAATTGACCCAAAGAGTGCGGCATGTCTGAGGTTGTTACAGTACTCCTGAAGAAGCAAGAATGTTTGCTGTTTGTCGCTCAGAATTATGTAATCCGCGTATCTGCTTATAAAAGAAGGTGAATACATGGAAATTCGAATTGCCGGAATCACTGAGGAGAGTATTGTCGATGGGCCGGGGCTGCGGGTGGTGATTTTTACGCAAGGTTGCCCGCACCGGTGCCCTGGGTGCCATAATGAGGATACACATGATGTCAATGGTGGTTATACTATTGATGAAGAGGATCTTTTTAAACATATTAACCAAATAGTAGCTCGCAATAAGCTGTTGCAAGGTGTAACCTTTTCAGGTGGTGAACCGTTTCTTCAGCCAAGGCCATTGGCTCGTCTCGCCAAACGGATAAAAGCTCAGGGGTTGGATATCGTCACCTATAGCGGTTTTACCTTTGAGCAATTGGTGGCCATGGCAATAAAACGTAAAAGCATTGGGCAATTACTCAGATATACTGATCTGTTAGTTGACGGATTATATCGTGAATCTGAGCGAGATTTAGGATTAGCTTTTCGGGGATCCCGTAATCAGCGTCTAATTGATGTTCCGGCGAGTTTGGCTGCCAATGAGGTAGTTCTTTGGCAGGATCCAGAAAAAGAATTTTTTCTATCCTCATAGCAACATAACTTTCGGCTATTAATACCGACTTCCGCTCTCGCCTCACCCGCGTTAGCGGAAGCCGTGTTTTCTTTTTTTAGTTTAAGTAATTTTATTTGTATACTATTGCAATGTTCTTATAATATTACTATAAGGACATCGCAGGTGGATGTGATGACTATGACATGGGAATTGAAAGAACGTTTGCAAAAGATTGTAGCCTCTGAACAGGGAACATTGATGTATGCGCCTGGAGCCCGCCGGCCAATGGCGCTTGTTTATCCGAATACCTATTATGTCGGTATGTCAAATCTTGGATTACATATTATTTATGAGCAAATAAACAGCCGGGGTGATACTGCTTGCGAACGGCTGTTTTTGCCTGATAAAAAAATATTGGATGAATATATTCGAACCAACACCCCATTGTTAACACTAGAAAATCAATAGCCTTTATATGAATTTCCGCTAATTGCTTTTGCTGTTACTTTTGAAATGGATTATTTTAATCTGCTTACCATATTGGCAGCCGGCAGGGTTCCCCTATTGGCTGCAGACAGGCAAGAAGGCGATCCGCTGATTATTATCGGAGGACCGTGTGCCACTTTTAATCCAGAACCGCTGGCTGACTTTGTTGATGCCTGTATTATTGGTGAAGGTGAAGAAGTTATTCATGAGTTTTTAGATTGCTATTATGATAGTCAGAACCGTAATTTATCACGGGAAGAATTATTGTTACGCCTAGCACAGTTGGAAGGTGTGTATGTTCCGCGTTTTTATCAGCCGGTATATAATCATGAAGGTATTATTGAACGGTATGAGCGGCATGGCGCTGTGCCTGTCAAAGTAAAGCGTCGTTATATTAAAGACTTATCCCAATATCCAGGGCAAACAGTGATTGTTACGGCAGATACTGAATTTAGGGATATGTTTTTGATAGAAGTTGCCAGAGGCTGTGGCAGACATTGCCGATTTTGTATGGCTGGCTATTGTTTCCGTAATCCGCGAATACGCTCATTAGCACAAATTGCAGAAGGGGTGAACAAGGCTAAAGCCTATCGCGCCAAAGTTGGCTTAATGGGGGCTGCTATTTCAGACTATCCTGAAATTGATACCTTATGCCAGATGATTTTGAACCAGGGCCTAACTATGTCGGTTGCTTCACTGAGAGCGGATTCGCTAACTGATTCTCTGGTAGCGGCGTTAGCTAACAGTGGTCATAGAACCATTACATTAGCACCGGAAGCTGGTAGTGAACGGATGCGCAGAATAATCAATAAACAAATTAGCAATGAACATCTCTTTCAAGCAATCAAAGCGGCAGTAACAGCCGGTATTCCCCATGTACGATTGTACATTATGGTTGGTTTGCCAGAGGAACAGCATCAAGATATAGAAGCGATTGTTGAATTGGCTCAGCAGGTTAAACAGTATATGGAATCTTTAGGCTGCAAGGGTATGCTGACATTGAGTATTAATCCGTTTATTCCCAAACCATTTACGCCTTTTCAATGGTTACCTATGGCCTCTATGGAGGATGTAGTAGGGAAACTAAAATATATTCAAACTGCTTTAAAAAAGACGAAGGGGATAGAGATTCTCATTGAACAGCCCAAAGAGGCCTATATTCAAAGTGTGTTAGCCCGAGGTGACCGACGGTTGGGACAGGTGCTGCTTACCGCTGTGACTCAAGGTGGTGTAAAAGCGTGGAAGGCGGCGCTGAAAACCCATAATGTTGATGAAGAATTTTACTTATACCGTTCCAGAAGTGAAGCAGAAGTTTTGCCATGGGACAATTTGCATATGGGTTTTCCTATGGCGTATTTATTGACAGAATACCATCAAGCGCAAGCGGAAAAATACACACCGCCGTGTAGTGAAGGGTGCAGACGCTGTGGTATATGCAAGTAAACGCATGGGAAACTCAAAGTAAATGATTCCAAACAAAAAACCGAAGCCATCCGCTTCGGTTAATTTTTTGCTAGTATTACCGTGTTTAATGTTTTGGTTTGCGTAAACGGAGACCATCTATTATATCGATGATCATAAAGAAAAAGAAGAATCCACAAATAACTTTAACTATAAACTTTACGCTGCTGAGTACTGCCGTCAAAAAGTACCAATCTTTGGCTAATGGAGCAATGAGGAGAAGAACTACTAAAATCAGCGATGAAATAAAGAATAATTGCGTAGCTGGATAATTGTTTAGCATATGTTCATCCTCCTTCTATTATTGTTCCTATTTTCATTATATTCTGTAATTTTTGCTTTGTCTACTATATTTCTAAAATAAACAGGGGTGAGTTCTTTAGCAGCTACCGTGGTTATAAACTACGGAATGATTGCAGGCGAACATTTTGTAGGTTTATTCGATATAATATATAAAGGAAAGATATTAAAATAAAAAACAAACTCTAATCATAGAGTTTGTTTGGACAGTCTATATAAAGTTTTATCAAAGCTTCGGGATACTTTAAACTGGTCGGGGCGACAGGATTCGAACCTGCGGCCTCTTGGTCCCGAACCAAGCGCGCTACCAAACTGCGCTACGCCCCGGCTCACAGTTATTAAGTATACACAATCATAATAATATTGTCAACAGTGATACTGGGTATGAATAAAATTTTATCTATGCTTGTGAGTCTTTAGTCCTAAATTAATTTATGGGCCTTTAGTCCTAAACAGGAATTTTTATATTCAACGTCGAATAAAGAAAAAAATGGAAATGTGGAGGTATATATTTGAAATTAGTAGCCACAACTTTTTTAGCTTTTATTTTCGCACTTTCGTTGCTAGTAATACCCGGCAATATGGTTTATGCGTCTCAGGAACTGCCTGTATTGCAACAAGGTGATACAAATGATGCTATCTATACTCTGCAAGCGAACTTAAAAAAAATAGGGTTCTACCATTATGAGGTCGACGGTAATTTTGGTTCGCTTACGAAACAGGCCGTTATCCAATTTCAACAAGCTGTCGGTATTGAAGACGATGGCGTTGTTGGTCCAGAGACATGGTTGGCGATGCAAAATTATTTAGGTACCAGTGAAGTAAGTCGCGGTAAGATTGACAGAAATGCAGGAATCCAAATAGCTAGTTTCGCTCAGCAATTTTTGGGAATACCCTATGTGTGGGCAGGCTCGACTCCTAGCGGTTTTGATTGTTCCGGATTTGTTTATTATGTGTATAGTTGTCACGGGATTTCCTTACCAAGGATGGCGGACGAACAATATTATTTTGGCCAGCGCGTACCGTTAAACGCTATTCAGCCTGGTGATTTAGTTTTTTACAGCACATATGCTCCAGGACCATCACATGTGGGTATATATGTGGGAAATGGAAAGTTTATTCACGCTAGTTCCGCTGCAGGTGAAGTAACATTGACTGCGATGTCAAAACCTTATTATCAAGCAAGGTTTTTAGGGGCTTTTCGTATTAGTAAATAATTGAGAGCAAAGAATAACCGGTTACCCGGTTATTTTTGTTTGCTCAGAGTGAATACGGGAATACTACTATTTAGATAGAAATATGTAAAAAAAATTTTGCAAAAAGTGCTACCAGTGTTTAAATGTGCTAAAATATCTATGTTAAACTGAATTTTGGCCAAAATTTGAGGTAGATATGAGAATTATAACCGGAATTGCTAAAGGTACCAGGCTTAAAGCGCCAAAAGGGTTAGATGTGCGGCCTACTGCAGATCGAGTCAAAGAATCAATTTTTAATATTATTAATAACTTACAATTGCCAACTGCGGAGGATGTGCTGGATGGAGCTCATGTGTTAGATTTGTTTGCTGGCACAGGCAACCTAGGCTTAGAAGCGTTAAGTCGAGGGGCAGCGCATGCATTGTTTATAGATCATAATTTATCAAGTCTGCAAGCCATCAAAGATAATATTCATAATGCAAAAATGAGTGAAATGGCCGAAGTCTGGCGGGGTGACTCGATGAAAGCACTAGATAAGCTAAGTAAGCTAGGCCGGACATTTAGACTAGTATTTATAGACCCTCCTTATAACCAGGGCTTGGTAAACCTTGCGCTTGCAAAACTGGATACAACTAATATTGTCGAAACTGGGGGCCTCATTGTTGTTGAACATTCAAAACATGAACCAATACATAGTCAATGGCAGCATCTGAATTTAATTCGTACCGAATTTTATGGAGAAACAGTCGTAACTTTTTTGATGCGATAATGCGCGAACATTAATTTTGCTACAGGAGGAGTTTTATATGCGGATAGGAGTTTGCCCTGGCAGTTTTGACCCGGTTAGCAATGGACACCTGGATATTTTTATGAGGGCCAGTAAAATGTTTGACTTATTAATAGTAGCGGTTTTTCACAACCCTAATAAAAAACCGCTATTTACCATGGAAGAACGGGTAGAAATGCTAAAGTTAGCAACCAAGGGTATGCCAAACATTAAAGTAGATAGTTTTTCCGGTCTTCTACATGATTATGTGCGGCGTCAGAATAGTAGTTTTATTGTAAGGGGGTTACGGGCGCTTAGTGACTTTGAATATGAATTCCAACGGGCATTGCTCATAAAAAAAATAGCTCCGGATATTGAAACAATTTTTATTATGACAAGTAGCGAGTACTCATTCATTAGTTCAAGTGGCATTAAGGAGCTAGCAAAATTCGGGGGACCAGTTACAGGATTGGTACCTGCATGCTTAGAAGAGATTATAGTAAAAAGAGTCCGCGAAAGTAGTTAGATTTGTTTATTGGGAGGGAGAAAAGCGTTATGAATATTGAAAATTTGTTGGATCAAATGGAAAATATGCTGATTGAGGCCGCCCGTCTACCTTTTACGAATAAAAGAGTAATAGAAGAAGATGATTTAGCAAAGTTTTTGGATGATCTTCGTGAATTGATGCCGAAAGAACTTGATGAAGCTAGGCGTATTATTGCCGAGCGGCAACGGATTCTGGAGGAAGCTCACAAAGAAGCACAACATATTGTCGAACAGGCAAAATCTTATTGTCTTAAGCTTACCGATGAGAACCTTATTAACAAACAGGCGCAGGAACATGCTAATGAAATTGTTATGCAGGCTCACAAAACCGCTAAAGAATTACAGGCCGATGCGGTTAATTATGCAGACGAGGTATTTAGACATGTCCTGACTCACTTAGAAAAAACGATTGAAGTCGTACGCCAAGGACATCGGGAGTTACAACAAAATAAAAACCAGGATAAATAAAAGGAGATGGCATACTAGATTTTGGGTGAAATCAGTCAGCTAATTCTGTTCTTATTCAAACGAATTTTGTACGTGTAATCTAGGCAAGGTAAAGGAGCAATGCTCCTTATCTTTTTACATATCCGTATATCTCTCGAAATAAATGAAAAGCAATGGACAATACTACCATAATGGTAAGTAATATTCCAATTTGATAGGAAGTTTGTTCAATTCGAGTCAGCCAGAGGTTCCAGCTATTGGTTTGGGCAATATTCATTGATACTGGCAGCACGAGTAATTGGGTAATGTGTTTTCCTGGACCGAGTAATAACATTGTAATTATTGCAGCCAGTACGGCATGCAGTAGTCGACCAACCATGTACGGAATCATACGTATTCCTGACTCAATAACAATACTGGCTACTTGTCCATGGACGGAAAGACCGCTCCAGGCGATGATCGCACTGACGATAACTACTTTCTGATCAAGGGGCGCATCAGCCTGACTAGCAGCCAATGTCCCTAGATCAATTTCCAGAAAACCGCTAACCAATGCCGGAGCTAAATTGGTGCTGTAGCCGATGGCCCCTAACATTGCCGCAAAGACACTTGTGAGTATATTGGTAACTCCGATAATGGTCATAATGCGAATAAATACCGAGAAAACAATGATGAAACCACCGATTAACATTATGGTATTCATGGATGATTTGACTGCGTCACCAAGCAATTGGCCTAGCGAGCGCTTATCTTCTTGTCTGGCATTATACAAAGCCCGAAACGCACGAACAATGATATTACCGCGCACAGTTGGACCTTCTTTGGTATAACTATCCCGGTCTCGTCCGTGAAATCTAAAGGCCACTCCAACTAAGAAACTTGATATGTAGTGGGCTAATGCAATGGTAACACCTAATTCGGGCATACCAAACATCCCTACCGCTACTGCACCAACCATAAAAAGTGGATCGGCTGTATTGGTGAAAGATAATAGTCGTTCGGCTTCAACAGCAGTGCATAATTGATTTTTGCGAAATTTACAAGTGATTACTGCATCCATGGGGTAACCGGAAGCCAGCCCCATAGACATAGCGAATGCTCCTACTCCTGGAACATTGAATAGTGGTCTCATTAGCGGTTCAAGCAAAACACCGATGAAATGGACAACTCCGAGCCCCATAAGTATTTCTGATAAAATGAAAAAAGGCAGCAAGGCAGGAAAAACTACGTTCCACCATAAATTTAGCCCCATAATCGCTGAATCAAAAGCATCTTTCGGATATTTCACCATAGCAATAGTTATAAATACCGTACAAAAGGCCATGCAATATGCTAGTAATCGTGAACGATAACGCTTGCCACTGCCCCAAATCCGCATATACTAATCTCCTCCTCCAAGCCGTGCGGTTTGATAATTTATATATATTGACAAGGCAGAGGTAATATAACTAAAATACAGGGCAAATACTACTTAGTTATAACTGGAGGGATAGGATGCCACCTAAAATAGGGCTAGCTCTAGGATCTGGCGGGCTGAGGGGAATAGCTCATATTGGTGTTCTTAAAGTTCTGGAAAAATATAGTATACCCATCGATTATATTGCAGGCTGCAGTATTGGTAGCCTGATCGGTGCCTTATATACTGCTGGGCTTGATCCTGATACCATGCTTAAACTGGCAAAAGGTTTAAAAAAGCGCCACTGGCTGGATTTCGTTATCCCACAGATGGGAATGGTCTCAGGTGAACGGGCTTTGGCAACTATTCGCCTATTAACTAAACAAAAGCGATTTGATGAACTCAAAATTCCTTTGGCGGTGGTAGCCACAGAGCTAAATAGTGGTAAAGAAGTTGTGTTTACTGAAGGTGATGTTGCCCAAGCCGTGCGGGCGAGTATCTCTGTACCGGGTGTTTTTATACCTTTTGCTATTGACGGTAAATTATTTGTAGATGGTGCGGTTATAAATCCTACGCCAATAGACACTGTTCGCAATATGGGAGCCGATGTTGTTATTGCTGTCGACTTGGCTCATGCAGGAACGGTGTCCAATATTAGCAATATGTTTGATGTTATTATTCAATCTATAGACATTATGGAAAGAGAATTATGTAAGCACCGTCAGCCGCATTGCGATGTGCTGATTCAACCTGATGTGGGTAGTTTTTCACCCAGTTCGTTTGATAGTATGGATGAATGCGCTTTGGCTGGAGAGGTTGCCGCAGAGGCGGTCATTCCAGAAATCAAAAAAATCTTGGCTAATTTTTAATATATAGTGGAGAAATCTGATAATCTTGACCGCCTGATCTTAGCCGATGATTAGGCAGTCCTAATGCATATATGTCTGTTGCTCTAATATCATAGGCCAACATAGCTTGTAGCAGTGGTAGATTGGTAATCGATTGCTGTTTGCTGGTAAGATAATGCGTAGTTTTGGTTATTATCGGTATGGTAGCATGCTTGGAGATTTCTTTAAGCAAGTGGCGTCCATTGCTGTTAAATGCTAATATACGGGCATATAATGGACCTGTTTGGTCAAATTGTGCAAGTTTGTTTTTAGTAGTTCCTAATAAGGCATGAATAATAATCCGCTGCAGGCGGGTTATTGTATAGCGTTTACTTTTACTAAATGCTAGTAATTCTTGGGCCGTAGTGGCTTTATGCGCAGCTTGCGATATTTTATTATGGAGGCCCTCAGTGATATCTGGTAACTCAGCTATTTCGTCCAGTTGCATGGTTCTGATTTTGGCTAAGATCATATTACTAAAGTCTGACAAAGTTACAGGGATCCTTCCGATAGCAATCAACTCATTAATTTGCTGGGCACAGCATGGTGGCAGTGCATTCCAGGCCTCAGTATTTGGGTGCAATAAGCCGGTTTGAAGAATGGCTGCGCGAATAGCCGTTGCACTGGCAATTTCAGAAGTAATCAGGTTATCGTGGAAGTTGGCTGCCCGGCGTTTAATGGGAATAGCAATCAGGTTTGGTGCAAAGGTAGTAATTGCTCGTACATATTCAATGGCCAAGAGATTATTAGGAGATTGAAACAGACTGGCGTCGACTCTCGATTTTGTCGATATCGCTGCTGCCAGGCTTGCGGCATAAGTTTGGCCTGTTTTCATGTTGGTGCGTATAGCGCTAATTACATCCTGTTGGTCTAATGCATTTGCAGCTGTTATAAGCTTAGTCATGTCCGGTGTTTCCGCGCCAAAACAGATATGGCTGACAACACCCAAACGATTAAGAAGCTGAATGCCACCAGAGGCAAAATATTGGGCACTACGCACTGAAAATACGACCGGGAGTTCAATGATCAAATCAACACCTGCTTTAACCGCCATAGCAGCCCGCGACCACTTATCCGTTATTGCGGGTTCACCGCGCTGCGTAAAGTTTCCACTCATAACACCGATTGCATAGGGTGCTCCTGAGAGTCGTTTGGCTTCGTTTAGATGCCATAAATGACCATTGTGAAAAGGATTGTATTCTACAATCATTCCGACTGCTTTCATGATTACATATCACCTTATATTTTTCGTATACTATTGTATTATATAGTATCTAAAGTCGATGTACAGTCTTACTGTTGGATGATAAAGTAGAATAATGATAATTTATTTTCCAGCAAAACCGCAGCGATTCCCTCCTAAAAGCAAGAGTAAGTGAGCTGCATGTGTTTGTGAATTTTTTTTCTAAATAAGTTTTTCTTGCGGAAGGGAAACTAAGTCAGGTGTCGAAAACATAAAAATTGGTAGTAAATGACTTGGTTCATTTATCGTGGTCTGACTTGAAAAAGCATACCCAAAGAATAAGGAGGATTTTGTTGTGAAAGTTTTAGTTGTCAATTGTGGAAGTTCTTCAATTAAGTATCAGCTAGTTAATATGAATGATGAATCGGTATTGGCTAAAGGTTTGGTGGAACGCATTGGCCTTGACGGTTCCATATTAACTCATCAGCCTGCAGGCAAAGACAAAGTGGTAATTAATGCTGATATTAAAAACCACAGTATTGGGATTAAACTTGTTATTGATGCTCTTACCGATGCCAATCATGGTGTTATTACCGACATGAAAGAAATCGCTGCTGTGGGGCACCGGGTTGTACATGGCGGCGAAAAATTTGCTGATTCGGTATTAATTACACCTGAAGTAATGAAGGCAATTGAAGAATGCATTCAAATGGCTCCATTGCACAATCCGCCAAATATTATGGGTATCAATGCTTGTGCAGAAATCATGCCAGGTGTTCCTCAGGTAGCTGTTTTTGATACTGCGTTTCATCAAACTATGCCTAAGCATGCATTTCTTTATGCTTTGCCTTATGAAGTATATGAGAAATATGGTATTAGACGTTATGGCTTCCACGGTACTTCTCATAAATATGTATCGCAACAAGCAGCAGAGCTTATGGGCCAACCGATTACCAACTTGCGTATCATTACCTGCCATTTAGGCAATGGTGCCAGCATTGCCGCTGTTAAACACGGTAAATGCGTTGATACCAGCATGGGTTTCACTCCGCTTGAGGGTCTAGTAATGGGTACCCGTTGTGGCGGCATTGATCCGGCCATTATACCTTTCTTAATGAAGAAAGAAAACATGACTGCCGACCAAATTGACACCTATCTGAATAAGAAATCCGGCGTGCTGGGTGTTTCTGGCGTATCGAGTGATTTCCGTGATATTGAAGACGCTGCCAATTCCGGTAATGAGCGTTCAGAATTAGCTTTAGAAATGTTTGCCTATAGAGTACGTAATTTCATTGGTGCTTATGCCGCTGCTATGGGCGGTGTTGATGCGGTTGTATTCACTGCCGGTCTAGGTGAAAATTCGATCACTATGCGCGAAAGAATTTGCGCAGGCTTAGAATTCCTGGGGATCAAAGTTGATCCTGTTAAAAATAATGTTCGTGGCAAAGCACAAGAAATTAGTGTTGATGGGGCTAAGGTTAAAGTATTTGTTATTCCGACTAACGAAGAACTTGTTATTGCCCGGGATACCAAAGAAATTTGCAGCAAGTTTGCATAACTGCCAAACAACCTTCGTATGATAGACAGGGGACGTTTTTGTTCCCTGTCTTTCTTAATTATTCAGCGCCTCTTTATTTCTTGACAAACTTTCAGGGTGTGGATATAATAGATGAAGGTTGGTGGAAAATGATGAAAATTAACATAGGACAGCTAAAAAAAGAGCTTGGGGGCACCCAACCTTTTTCTTTCCTGACTTCAGTCGAAGAACTTGCTCTTAACCAGCATGAGGAAACTTGGACTGGGAATATTAAGGTTGAGGGTGTGGTAATTAATAAAGGAACTATTTACGAGATAACCGGAAACATCCATGCTACGCTGCAAGAGTCCTGTAGTCGTTGCCTTGAGCCTATGGTCAGCGTTCTTACTATTCCTTTCAATGAACATTTCAGTGAAGATGGCAACGAAGATATGGAAAGTTCCGGGTTTGATTGTGTCATTTTTAACGGTGATGAAATCGAGATTACTGATATTATTCGAGAAAATATTTTGTTGGCCAAGCCACTGAAATCAGTGTGCAGTGAGAATTGCCGTGGACTATGTCCTGAGTGCGGGGTCAACTTAAACATAAGCACCTGCGGCTGTAATACGAGTAAAATCGATCCGAGGCTTGCTGTTTTAGAAAAACTCTTGTCTAAGGACTAAGTTATGCAGGTTGGCCAATTTTGTTAAGGAGGTGGAAACAGATGGCAGTACCTAAGCGTAAAATGTCTAAGTCTCGTCGCGACAAGCGTC
>NZ_JBYKYF010000416.1:0-2160 GCF_057736855.1 Sporomusa sp. | reverse complement strand
TCATCAAAGAAAATAAAATTATAATTGTCCTAAAGTCAACTGCCAGGGTTGCTTCTTCAAAAGTCAAAACCCCTGCACCTACAGTAGCCACAGCCCCAATAATGGCCGCGCCAGCGCGATCCACCCTAAATATTGGGCTCTTTCCCATAGTAAATATCACCAATACACTAACCAATATCAAACCTGACCAAAGCATTTCTATCTTATATTCCACAGATAGGCCACCTTTCTAACCATATCAGCTGCTAGTTTAAAAACAACTATTAGTTTAATTCGATTCACCAAGCCGGTCAAGAAAAATACTTTCCAGCCAGTTATTTTTTCCTTACATTCAGTTTCTATTTATTTCACCAGTCCTCAAATGTAGTAAGCAGTGCTGCGAAATTCGGTATACAAATTTGGGCCTTTGCCAGATTTCGTTTTAAAGGTATCAGGTAGCCACGAACTCCCTGCGGTCTGTCCGCCTGTAGTTACCACACGAAAAGACCCTGAATCCTTACTAAGCAATAAGATTCAGGACCTTTTCACTTATAGTTTACTTCTTGGGCGTTAGAGAACATCTACCGCAAAGCACCTACGTTCTATCGCAAACCAAACGGTTTCACAGCTATTCCTTCTTGCTCCAGCTTGCTGCGGATGGCTTTAATCATATCAATAGCTCCAGGCGTATCACCATGCACACAAATAGTTTGGGCACTAATCGGAATCAGACTGCCATCAATGGCGGCAACGGTTTTATTTTTTACCATAGACAATACACGATCTGCCACCAGGCTAACATCATGAATAACAGCTCCGGCCTGCTTGCGCGGGACCAACGTTCCCTGCGCCGTATACGCGCGGTCGGCAAAAGCCTCTTCCACATAGGTAATGCCGACCTGTTTTGCCCCTTCTACCATAGCAGAATTTCCCAAACATACCATATACAGCTCCGGGTCCACAGCCTTAATGGCTTCTGCTATTGCCACCGCTACCTGGATATCCTTTTCGGCCTGATTATACATTGCCCCATGCACCTTAACATGCTGCAATTTGATGCCTTCTGCCTGACAAAAAGCCCATAAAGCACCAATTTGATACATAACATCTGCCTTGATTTCGTCTAGCGATGCCGCCATGGCCCGCCGTCCAAAACCCACCAGATCAGGGAAAGCCGGGTGAGCCCCCACTGCTACACCATACTTCTTGGCTAACCGAATGGTCTTCCACATATTACTGGGATCAGAAGCATGAAAACCGCAGGCGACGTTAATGGATGACACATAAGGCATCGCATCTTCATCATACCCTAGCGTATACACGCCAAATCCTTCACCCATATCACAGTTTAAATCAATAGAAATCATATTATTTAACCTCCCTAATCGCTACATGGAAAACCTGGTTATTGACTGTTATTTTTAAATGTTTTGTTTCACCGAGCAGCTTATTACTATTAGCCAGCAAAGCCTGTTGTATTTTCTTATAGTTCTCAAGCTCAGCCAAAAGCGCTGCCTCTGCCGCTTCTTCGGTGCAGCGTTTAAAAGTAATGATATCACCAGGTTTGGCTTGCGCCAACAGACTTAAATCTGGCCCAATAACGGTACCAATTTTAGTATAGCCACCAGTCGTTTGCCGATCAGCCATCATAATTATCGGCTTACCATGTCCTGGCACCTGAACAGCACCTTGACACAAAGCATCAGAGATAATATCAGCCTTATCTTTGTGCTCAATCACTTTGCCTTCTAACCGATAGCCCATCCGGTCAGCTTCGGTAGTAATCACATATGAGCTAGTAAAAAAGGTTGTTATCCCGACTTCGGTAAAATAATCATCCTGTGGACCTAATAACACCCGCAACTCAATCTGATCACGATAGACGGGTACAAACTCAGCAGGTAACAACCGAGGAAACCCAGGTCGATAAGCGGCTTCTTGGCCGATAGGAATAACATCACCGGTTTGCAAAGCCCGACCGTCAATACCACCAACAGCAGCACGGATATACGTCGATCTACTCCCCAATACTACCGGTGTATCAATACCACCATTAACAGCCAAATAAGTTCGGCAGCCGCTGCTTGCATAATCAAAAACTAATTCACTGCCTGCCGCTACAAAAAATCCTGACCAGTTTGCAATGCGGGTACCATTAAGCATGGCTTGCATGTCCGCGCC
>NZ_JBYKYF010000415.1:0-2162 GCF_057736855.1 Sporomusa sp. | reverse complement strand
CAGGGCAAATTATTATACTGTTTAATTTCAATAGCGGGGATCTTTATGGAATAAATGAGTAGTTTTTTCAAAGCATAAACAGTTACTGCGACAAAATCATCGTCTTTACGCCGACAAACATGCAAATCAATATACAGATTAACTTGTGAAAGTAGCCACAAAAAAAACAGCATGGTTGTTAAGTATAATAGCCAGCTTTCCATGTTTTCACCCTACCTTATTGCCGTTAACCGTCCTGCTTCTAGTATGCTCGAATAAACAAAAATAAGACAACCGAATGGTTGTCTTATTCTTTAGTCTCCGTATCAGGAAGCAGGTTGGCGATATCCGGCAAGTCCTCCAGACTATTTAGGCCAAAGCATTGTAAAAACTCGTCAGTTGTACCATACAGAATGGGACGTCCTACTGCTTCTTTACGACCTACTTCCTTTATAAGTTTTCGTTCAAGCAGTGTGGTAATCACTCTATCGGCCTTAACACCACGAATACTTTCAATTTCTTGTTTGGTCACAGGTTGTTTAAAAGCTACAATGGCAAGTGTTTCTAGGGCAGCAGCCGACAATTTGCTATCCTGTATATCGGCCAGTTTGCTGACAATATCAACAAGAGAGGGTTTTGTACACAGTTGATACCCGCCAGCCACTTCTACAACGGTAAGACCACGTTTTTCACTCATCATGCTCACTTGCATTTCAGCGATCAAAAGATGCACATGATTAACATGAATATCTAATATTTGTGCTATTTTTGCCGCAGGCAACGGTTGTCCACTGGCAAATAGCAATGCCTCAATGGCTCCCTGCAAATGTTGATAAAACATCCGCCAGTCACTCCTTCAAACTAAGCCATATCGGTGCAAACTGCTTTTCTTGATAAATAACGATTTGCTTTAATCTTATTAGCTCAAGTAGCGCTAAAAAAGCCACAATAAACTCCGAACGAGAACCTGTCCTAATCATAATCTTGTGAAATTCTAATTTTCCGCTATTACTTCTTAAAAGAGTCATAATATCGTGCATTTTATCCTTAACACTGATCTCTTCCGGGGCAACAACGGCATAGTTAGGAGTAGTACTTTCCCAAAGTGCTATAAACGCCTTCAAAAGATCATCAAGCGTAAGCCCCTCTGGTAACGGATATTGTTTGGCAAACTCTTGCGGCATTCGGAAAAAATATTTTTCCCTTTCATTGCCTAGCTCACTAAGCAGTTGAGCAATTTGTTTATACTTACGGTATTCAATCAGCCGCTCAACTAATTCTTGGCGCGGATCCATTGGTTCATCGGTTGCTTCGGCAATCATCGGACGCGGTAATAACATGCGCGACTTTATTTGTAACAACGTAGCCGCCATAACAAGAAATTCACTGGCCACTTCAATATCAAATTCTTCCATAGCCTTAAGATATTGCAAATATTGCTCAGTTATCTCCGCGATGGGAATATTATAAATATCTATCTGATTTTTTTCTATGAGATGCATAAGTAAGGCTAATGGTCCTTCAAAAGCTTCTAGCTTGATAGTATAGCCTGACATATAGTATTAGCCTAAGTTCATGACTGTCCGGACTTCTTCCATGGTTGCTGCTGCCAATTTTCTCGCACGTTCAGCGCCATAAGCTAATATTTCCTTGATTTTTTCAGGTTGGGCAGCCAGCTCTTTGCGGCGGTTATGAACATCTGCAAGTGTAGTAACCATTTTGTCAGCCAGTCGCTTTTTGCATTCTACGCAACCAATGCTAGCATTACGGCAATGACTGGCAATTTCCTGTTCTTCCTGACTAAATATTTTATGAAACGTATAAACAGTACAAATTTCCGGATCGCCCGGGTCAGTCTTCTTCACCCGTTTGGGATCAGTAATCATCAATCTTACTCGAGCTCGTAACTCATCTGGTTCTGCAGCATACGGAATCTCATTACCATAAGATTTACTCATCTTTCGTCCATCAATTCCTGGTAACAGCGGGCTCAAAATTGCCTGAGGTTCAGGGAAAATCGGCTTATACAAATGTGCAAAACGGCGAACAATCTCTCTTGTCAACTCAAGATGCGGTAATTGGTCTTCAGCTACTGGCACGACATGTGCTTTATAAAGTATAATGTCGGCTGTCATCAATTCCGGATAACCCAAAAATCCATAGGTATTAATCTCTTTACCCAT
>NZ_JBYKYF010000414.1:1109-2164 GCF_057736855.1 Sporomusa sp. | reverse complement strand
CCTTTACCCTTTATTTGTGGTGTTCGGGAGTCCTTGAAAATCAAGGCTTTGCGGATTGCTAATTTGTCAATGTATAGCTGTTAGATAAGAAAGAACAATCGACTAGCATTACAAATATTGTTTTGGATGGCTGATAACACTCCCTCTAAAGACACAAGCTGCTTCTTTCTTGTAAAGGTAAAGCTTTTCCCTAAGCTCTGGCTTAACTTTGTTCTCTTTAATCGTGATAAGCCACATCGGAATTAGATCGTAGCGAAGGCAGAACATTTCTTGCGTTTGGGTGACGCCGTATATTCCCTTAATGGGTAGTGGGATAATGCCACTACCTTCTGATAAAACACGATCTTCTTGAATCTTCACTTGTTGCGTAGGACGATCTAATCCCAAATTCTCGCACAAACGTTTGACTGGTACATAGTCTGTTGTACAAAACACATTGCGGTATTAGAACCAACTGGTGAAAATAAAAGTTATTTGTGTTATTATTATATTTGTGATACTATTCATACAAGAATCACAATAATAGAAAGCAAAACCATTACATTTCACTTAATAAGCTTTATCGCAAACTGTCTATCTACGCATTACGGTCGCATTACGGTACTACCGCCGATACGGCGGAATACTGAATCAGCTAAATCTTGACCTAATTTTTCTGACACAAGTTGATGATTAAATTGATATAACGAACAAATACTTAAAGCTTCCCAGTGCAGGTTTATCTTTTCTGAATCAGGATTACAAAGAATAAAACGATCTCCTTTTGTTCCGCCGCTAGATGGAACTTTTTGTAAAAAACCTAAACAACAGAGTAAATTTATAATCCTATTCGCCTGTGACGCTGATACACCTGCTATTCTTGCCAGAAATCTCTTGCTTAGTTTTATTTCTGTAAACCCTGATAGAGCTGATATAACTGCTTCATGTTTTATAGTTCTCCATACCTTTAAGACAATATCTGGAAGACTGCTTTTTGAATACCATTCATTAAACAGTGTATCTAGATATTCTAACTTGGATTTTTGTTGTATCGCTAAATCATTAAACACTCCTGC
>NZ_JBYKYF010000414.1:0-1099 GCF_057736855.1 Sporomusa sp. | reverse complement strand
AATTCAGCAAGCCACCTTCCGCCTTCTACGGGAGTAAGTTTGATGATTTTACCAGTCATTAGGGCGTAATACGCTTCAGCTAGCGTTAGAAATTCTGGAGTTCCATATTTTGAACAGTGGTAATCATGATAAACGATAGTACCGTTACTACTACGGTAAAATTGTGCTGAAGGATACCTTTCCTCATGACCTGGTAAAATGCAGCGGAAAGGCTTACCAAGTCCATGAAAACTTCTGCCTGCTAATTGAAGTAGAAATGCTGCTAAATCTTCGGAGGCAGCTAATTCGTTGTACGTTTCCTTTGTTCTTGTTACTAATTGAGGAATATTAGCGCCTTCTACATTTACCCAATCTACTATAGCTGTATATGGAGTGCGATAGTATCCTTTTGCCAACATTTGGCATACAATTTGAGTGTCAAAGAAATGACAAGTTTTAAAATCAATAAACTCCTCCATTGCACCGGTTTTAGGGTGTAAGCTTCCTGGCAGTTTTAAGCACTTACTGCGCCTTGAAGATGGAAATATTTCACACTGGATTCCTGCTTTCTGTCTGGCTAATTTAGCAAACTCAGTTGCTATATCAGCTTCCAAAGGCTTATCCAGAAATAGCCATACGTGATAACCTTTCATTCCTGATACACTTACTAAGGGTTTTACATTGTCAGGAAATACTTTCAGTAAATGCTTAACAGGTTTTACTTCGACAGTATCTACATCGAAAGCTATAAAATAGGCCTTACCGTTTTCATCGAGAGGTGAAACGCCTACAGTATCCTTGCAAAAGATGGAAGGCTGATAGTTTGTTACGGTTTTCCAGCTATTGCCTTCATAGTAGGCAACTTTTTCCGGTTTCCACCAAATGGGAAACTTTGAGGCAAGCATCTTGTCTCTTCCCCCTGAGTGTGTTTCCAATAGTTATTTGCATAAAGACGCCTTTTTGTAACAGTGATTGATTTGAGTTTTCCCTGTTTTGTGATGCACTTCTATTAAGAAGATAGCCGTTGAGAGGCTTTTGTAACAGCAAAAGAAAAAATGGCAGGCTTTCTCTGCCCGCCTACTTGCTAGCAGATGAATTTTCTTGCTAAAATGGGTCACGG
>NZ_JBYKYF010000413.1:0-2169 GCF_057736855.1 Sporomusa sp. | reverse complement strand
GTGAAAGCCTACCAGGATAATACATGGCAACTCCAGCATAGGGCGGGAGAACTTGTTGCAAAAGCCCATGAAGTGATTTACAAGGCCAGTCAAGATCCAAATGTTAATCAGACTGAACTGACGAACGCTCGTGAATTGCTGCGCCAGGCCCAATGGTATTGGGATTATATGGCGGCTGCTAACAGTATGGGGTTTCATAATCCGGTTCAAGGGCTTAACACATTGGGTCAGTCTATCGATTTAGCGCATCAAGCCATAAATGCTGCCAATAAAGCAGTTGGGGGCAAATCACTATAATTAGGTTAGAAAAGCTAGTGCAGGCGGGTGTTTTTGCTGATACAACATCCGCCTGTAATTATATATTCCGCAGGGAAGAGATTTGTGGAAGTTTGTTGATACGTGTATAAAGTTAGCTACAACCTAAAGATGTTTTACCACTAAGTTATTATTTTTTGAAAAATGCGACAGGAATCTGATAAGGAAAGCAGAATACCAAAATAAGGAATACATAAGTCAACATTTAATTTAAGGGGGGCGACTATGGAAAAGCGGGATACCCTTTGGGAATTATTTCAAAAGAAAAATATCAGCAGGCGCGACTTTGTTAAAGCATGCGTGGCTTTGACCAGTATTATGGGACTATCCACAGAACTAATACCGCGCGTTATTGAGGCGGCAGAGAAAAAACCGCTATTACCAGTTATTTGGCTACATGGTCACGAGTGTACCGGTTGCGATGAGAGCTTTATTCGCTCCCAGTCACCTTTGGCATCTGATTTGCTCCTAAATATGATTGCTCTCGAGTACATGGATGTATTGGCTTCTACTGCCGGTGAACCACTGGAACATCATCTGGAAGAAACCATACAAAAATACGCGGGTCAATTTATCCTAGTTTTTGAAGGTGCTGTGCCTATTGCTGAAGATGGTATATATTGCATGGTTGGCGGGAAACCCATGCTTGAAACCTTAAAGCATGTTGCTAAACATGCAGCAGCGATTATTGAAAATGGTACTTGTGCTGCTTGGGGCGGGATTCAGGCTGCCAGACCTAATCCTACCAAGTCTGTGGCAGTCAGTGAAATTGTTAGCGGCAAACCTATTATCAAAGTGCCTGGTTGTCCACCCATTCCCGAAGTGCTGACAGGTACGATTATGCATTATGTTCTCTTTGGCCAGTTGCCACCTGTTGATAACCAGGGACGGCCTAAACAATTTTTTGGCAACCGGATCCATGATACTTGTTATCGTCGTCCTTTTTTTGATTCTGGGATGTTTGTCGAGAAATTTGACGACATGGCCAGTAAGGCCGGCTGGTGTTTGTATAAGGTGGGGTGCCGGGGGCCGGAAGCCTATAATTCTTGTGGCAATATTCGCTGGTGGAACGGTATGAGTTATCCTATCCAAGCAGGTGCACCCTGTGTCGCCTGTGCCGCCAATAATTTCTGGGATAACGATCCTTTCCATGAACGGCTGCCTAACATCCCTTTGCCTAATACGATTGTCAATGCCGATAAGGTTGGTGCTGTCTTGGCTGGTGTGACTGCCGCTGGTGTAGCGGCTCATGGTATTGCATCCTATATTCAGCACAAACTGCATGTGTCGAAAACGGAAAAAACGCAGGAAGGCACAGAGGAAGCCAAGCCTGAACACAGTCAGGACAATGAATAGGGATGAGGAGGGACGGTTTCGATGAAACGCATAGTTGTTGACCCGATAAACCGAATTGAAGGTCATTTGCGAGTTGAAATAACAGTTGATGAAGTTACCGGCAAAGTAGAAGATGCGCTTTCCAGCGGCACTGCCTGGAGAGGTATTGAACTCATACTAAAAGGGCGAGACCCGCGGGATGCTTGGCTGTTTGCCCAGAGAATCTGCGGTGTTTGTACTACCGTACATGCTTTAGCCAGCTTGCGGGCAGTCGAAGATGCGCTAGGTATTGAGATTCCTAAAAATGCTAACTATATTCGCAATATAATAGCCGGTTCACAAATGGTACATGATCATACTGTCCATTTCTATCATTTGCATGCGCTGGACTGGGTTAGTCCGATAGCTGCGCTCAAGGCCGACCCGGCTGCTACGGCCGCTCTACAGAATACAGTACTGGAAAAATACAGCCTTAAGATGGTGGGGCCGATTAATTTTGATACAAGGGCCTATCCCAAA
>NZ_JBYKYF010000412.1:0-2169 GCF_057736855.1 Sporomusa sp. | reverse complement strand
ATTGAAACAGGCAGGAGAGTATAGCTACTGGCTAACTGGCAAAATTCTTCCTTATTCGGATAAACTCGCATCAACAGTCACACTCCCTATCCAGCGCCTGTCTTAGCGAATTGGTAAACTCGGCTGCAGCCTTAACTCCGTCGTTCATTAATCGTTCCATTACGGCACTACCAACAATGACGGCATCAGCAAACTTAGCAGCTTGACACGCAGCAACCGGACTGCCAATACCAAAACCAATAGCCAAAGGTAAGTCTGTTTCCTGCCGGACAATTTCTAGTAGTGGCGTTAGTTGATTGTAATCAAGCTGTCGCACCCCGGTTACTCCTGTACTCGAGATACAATATAAAAAACCAGAAGCTTGTTGACAAATGGCTTTCAATCTGACAGGAGTGGTTGTCGGAGCAATAAACCGGATCAAGTCAACATGGATCTTACGGCAGGCTGATTGTACCACACCTGCTTCTTCTAACGGCAGGTCGGGAATAATTAACCCACTAACACCTGCCTGAGCAAAGTCATAAGTAAACTTCTCTACTCCGTATTGCAATGGAATATTGTAATATGTCATGACCGCCAACGGGATAGATATATTTTGTTTGCTACGCGCTACCAATTCCAGTGACTTACCTGTGGTAGCCCCAGCACGCAGCGCCTGGGTTGCTGCGTACTGAATAATTGGACCATCAGCCATCGGGTCAGAAAATGGTAATCCAACTTCAATCAGGTCGGCACCAGCGGCTTCCAGCGCCTTCATGGCTTCATAGGTAATATCGTAATTCGGATAACCGGCAGTCAAATATATAATTAAGCCCTTACGTCCGGCCGCTTTCAAAGCGCATAAAGTATCTGTTATCCGGCTCATAGCTGTCCCTCCAATACATTAGCCACCATTTGCACATCTTTGTCCCCTCGCCCTGACAGACAGACAACAATCGCGTCCGTTTCTTGGGTTTGAGGCATTAATTCTTCTAAATAAGCCAAGGCATGCGCGCTTTCCATTGCTGGGATAATTCCCTCCAGCCGCGCCATCTGTTGAAAGGCTGCGAGCGCCTGTTCATCAGTAACCGACGTATAAACTACCAGGTCGTTGTCCTTACAATAGGCATGCTCCGGGCCAACCCCGGGATAATCAAGACCTGCTGATATGGAGTAGGCCGGGATAACCTGACCATCACTATCCTGACGGAGATAACTGAAAGCCCCATGCAATACACCAGGCTTGCCATGAGTCAATGACGCTGCATGCTCACCAGTACTAATCCCTTTGCCGCCAGCCTCGACTCCAATTTTAATTACTGTTTGTAGATCACGAAACGGATAAAAAACGCCCATTGCATTACTGCCGCCACCAACACAAGCAACCAGATATTTTAAGTTAGCTCCAATTTCCCCAACTTGCTGCGCAACCTCCTGTCCAATAACTGACTGAAAATCTCTTACGATCATGGGGTAGGGATGCGGGCCGACCACTGAGCCAATGATATAATGAGTATCCGTAATATGAGTTACCCAGTATCGGATGGCTTCACTGGTAGCATCTTTAAGCGTACCGCTGCCGCTAGTGACAGGATGGACTTGCGCACCCAAGAGACGCATACGGAAAACATTGAGGGCCTGCCGCTCGATATCTTCCTGCCCCATAAATACACAACATTCCATGCCAAATAGTGCCGCCACGGTAGCGCAGGCCACCCCGTGCTGACCGGCGCCAGTCTCGGCAACAATGCGTTTCTTCCCCATTCTTCTGGCCAATACCGCTTGACCTATCGCATTATTAATCTTATGTGCACCAGTATGGAGCAAATCTTCCCGTTTCAAATAAATTTGCCCCCGCCCATAATATTGTGTCAGCTTTGCAGCATGATACAAACGGGTTGGGCGCCCGGCATATTCACGTAAATAATGTGTCAGCTCTGCCTGAAACCCAGCATCATGTTTCAATACTTGATAGGTTTCCTCCAGTTCGATTAATGCTGGCATAACCGTTTCAGGTACAAACCTGCCGCCATAGATTCCAAATCTTCCATTTTTGTCAGGCATTATTCTCTCCCCTTTCCTGTTTACCAGTACGCAAAGCCAGTTCATCTGTTTTAGCACCAATATCTCCGGCTGTTACCAGCGCTTCACCGACGAACGCTCCTTTTACTCCAGCCTGCTTCAGCTTCA
>NZ_JBYKYF010000411.1:0-2170 GCF_057736855.1 Sporomusa sp. | reverse complement strand
AACACATGCGTTCAGGCAGACCCATCGTTTATACTTCGGGTGACAGTGTTTTTCAAATTGCCGCTCACGAAGAAATTATCCCCCTAAGCCGTTTATATGAGTTATGCAAAATAGCCAGAGAAAAGGTTTGTATTGGTGAACATGCCGTAGGCCGGATTATTGCAAGACCGTTTATCGGTAAACCCGGTAGCTTTGTCCGTACGGCTAATCGCCATGATTATAGTCTGCAGCCACCGGCGCCAACCGTGCTTGATCTACTCAAGCAGGCTGGCTTAGCGGTGATTGGTATTGGAAAAATTGCCGACATTTATGCGCATCGGGGTCTGACAGAATCATATCCAACAAAATCCAACAGTCATGGGATGGAAGTGATTACTGATTTAGCTGGACAAAACTTACCAAGTGGTTTAATCATGGCTAATTTGGTTGATTTTGATAGCCAGTATGGACACCGTAAAGATGCAATTGGTTACGGTAAGGCTTTGGAAGAATTTGATCAGGCGCTAGCTACTTTGGTGTCTAAGCTGACAGAGGATGATTTGCTCATAATTACTGCCGATCATGGTTGTGACCCAACAACACCAGGAACTGACCATACCAGAGAGTATGTTCCGCTGTTAGCGTATCATCATCGATTAGCGCATAAACCGCAGCCAGTAAGATTGGGAGTAAGATCGACTTTTGCTGATGTGGGGGCCACTGTGGCCGCTAATTTTTCTTTACCTCCTTTAACTTATGGACATAGTTTCTTAAAAGACCTTTTGGGGTGAAAATATTGCATGTTGCGGATATAATTACCAAAAAACGTGATGGTAGAGAATTGCTTGATACGGAAATTCAATGGCTGATAGAATCTTATACTAATGATAAAATACCTGATTATCAAATGGCAGCCTGGCTTATGGCAGTGTTTTTTCAGGGCATGACTGACCGCGAGACGGCTGCCCTTACTATGGCTATGGCTAACTCGGGTGATAGGGTTGATCTTAGTCAAGTGCCAGGAATAAAAGTAGATAAACACAGTACTGGCGGGGTTGCTGACACTACCACGTTGGTATTGGCACCGTTAGTGGCTGCTGCCGGTGTGCCTGTGGCCAAAATGTCTGGGCGCGGACTGGGATTTACTGGCGGTACCATAGATAAGCTGGAATCCATTCCTGGCTTTAAAGCTATATTGGAACCGTGCGAATTTATTGCCAACCTGCAGCGGTACGGGATTGCTGTTACAGGTCAGTCTGCTGGAATTGCACCGGCTGATGGAAAATTATACTCCCTTAGGGATGTTACAGCTACTATTGAGAGTATACCGCTTATTGCCTCATCCATTATGAGTAAGAAAATTGCTGCAGGCGCAGATAAAATTGTACTGGATGTCAAGGTTGGCAACGGTGCTTTTATGAAACATCAAGCCGATGCTATTAAGTTGGCAAAGGCTATGGTAAATATTGGTCAGCTTGTTGGCAGAGAAACTGTTGCTATATTAACCAATATGGATCAACCTCTGGGGATGGCTATCGGCAATAGTTTGGAAGTAAAGGAAGCTATTGATGTATTATCAGGCCGTGGCGTAGCCGCACTTAAAGAAGTTTGCTTGGAACTGGGTTCGCAAATGCTACTATTGGGGGGAAAGGTCCAGACGCCGGAAGAGGGACGTAATCTACTTCTACAACTTATTGACAATGGAAAGGCATTAGCGAAAATGGGCGAGTTTATTACGGCTCAACATGGTGACGGATCGATATTGTATGATACCAGCAAATTGCCACAGGCCAGCTTTGTTAAGGAAATTACTGCTGCTCGTCAAGGATATATTACGGCAATACATGCTGCTCAAATTGGTTATGCTGCTATGCGGCTGGGGGCAGGTAGAGAGTATAAGGGTCAGACCATTGACTTGGCTGCCGGAATCCAGATGAATTGCCGAATCGGTCAATATGTTAATCGCCAGCAGTCGTTGGCAACCATATATACCAACGACGAATCACGGCTTGAGCAAGCGGTTGCTATCATAGAGCAGGCTATACAAATTGAAGAGCAGCCTATCAGCGCACCGCCGTTGATTATCGGGTTGGTTGATAATAACGGATTTCATAGTCGACTGGAATAACCAGTCGATTCAGATTGTAGACAAAGCCGCTTTTATGCCGTAAGGCAAAAAGCGGCTTTCTAT
>NZ_JBYKYF010000047.1:0-14562 GCF_057736855.1 Sporomusa sp. | reverse complement strand
TGGAGTTTAATATTGGCAGGTGTAAGCAAGGACCTTCCTACAAATTTACTTAGAGAGCCGTCAGTGGTAGCCATTGACCGTGATACCAATCGCATTTTGGCTATAGGTGAAGAAGCTCGCCGGATGCTTGGCCGAACACCGGGCAATATTATTGCCATTCGACCTCTTAGCGAAGGAGTAATTGCCGACTATGATACCACCGAAAGCATGCTTAGGCATTTTATCCAAAAAGTAGCAGGCAAAAACTTCTTTTTTAAACCTAGAATTATGATCTGCATACCCTCTGGCGTAACTACCGTAGAAAAACGGGCAGTATTGGAAGCAGCTATGCAGGCAGGCGCTAGTAAGACATTTCTGATTGAAGAACCGCTGGCAGCCGCACTGGGAGCTGGTCTGGAGATTTCCGAGCCGTGCGGGGCTATGGTTGTGGATATCGGCGGAGGCACCACCGATGTAGCAGTACTCAGTCTTGGCGGAATTGTTGTCAGCGAATCGCTGCGGATTGGCGGCGACAAATTTGATGAGGCGCTTATCCGCCACGTGAAAAAGGAATACAATATTTTAATTGGTGAACGTACTGCTGAAGAAATCAAAGTTACGATTGCTACCGCCTATCCCAATGGCCGCAACGAAACCATGGAGATACGCGGCCGGGATTTGATATCAGGTTTGCCCAAAACCGTGCGGGTGAGTTCAGCAGAAACTCGGGAAGCATTAATCGAACCAGTGTCGTTGATTGTTGAATGCGTCAAGTCGGTATTAGAAAAGACGCCACCTGAATTGGCGGCTGATATTGTTGACCGCGGTATTGTGATGACTGGCGGAGGATCATTGCTTCATGGGATGGACAAGCTGATTAATCAGGAGACAGGCATTCCCACCTATTTAGCAGAAGACCCCTTATCTTGTGTGGCATTGGGAACAGGTAAGGCACTTGAATCATTAGAAAGTCTGCAGGATACACTGACAACATTGAAAAAGGGTACTCTTGCCGGTTAAGACAATGTAGTCAACTAAGTTATTTTAACTCCAGTGTATGTAACCGTGGTGCCGAGAGTGGCATAGTTATCAGATAAAAATATTGAAGAGGTGACACCATTGATTCGAGGTATTTATACATCAGGTTCTGGCATGCTGGCAGAAACCATTAGAGCAGACGCTACTGCCAATAATCTGGCAAATGCTAATACCACTGGTTATAAAAAAGATGTTGCCATATCCAAGGATTTTGCTAGTTTATTAATTCATCGCATGAATGATGGCCAAGAGGCTCCAGCTATCGGCACATTGGGAGTAGGTACTATCATTGACGAGATCGCTACCATTCATACTGGCGGTGCGCTGAGTCCGAGCGGTAACCCATTGGATTTTGCCATTGACGGCAAAGGATACTTTGTTGTTCAGACACCGGCGGGAGAACGTTTTACTAGAAACGGTGCCTTTAGTCGTAATGGACAGGGTGAACTAGTAACTTCGGAAGGTTATCAGGTGCTTGGGCAAAACGGAGCGATTGTCATTCCTGACGGCAAACTTTCTGTGGAAGAATCCGGCAGAATTACTGTTGATGGTGTAGAGGTCGGGCAACTGCGAGTAGTAGAATTTGCTAATGAGCGTGAACTTGTTAAAGAAGGAAACAGCCTGTTCCGTGCGTCAACGGCTGGACAGCAGGCAACCGGTAAAGTCGTACAGGGTTTTTTGGAACGCTCTAATGTCAATGTGATTAACGAAATGGTGAACATGATAACCGGATACCGGGCGTATGAAGTCAATGCCAAAACTGTGCAAGCGCATGACCAACTACTGGATAAAGCAGTAAATGAAGTGGGGAAAGTCTAAGCTGCAAGCTTTAGCATAATTCCTGCTTAACTTTTACGCAATATCATTCGATATATAATACAAAGGGCTGGATCAGAAGAAGGCTTCAATGCCGTGACAACTAAAAACTGTGGGAAATTATTCTAGTAAAAAACTACAGGCATGGGGTTGACACGGTACAAGCATTGCTGCATGCAGAAATAGTATATAAATATAATTGCGGGGGTTACAAACAATGATTAGAGCTTTATGGACTGCTGGCACAGGGATGATTGCTCAACAGGCCAATCTTGATGTCATATCCAATAACCTGTCGAATGTGAACACAACCGGTTTCAAGAAAAGTCGTGCCGATTTTCAGGATCTTATGTACCAAACTCTTCGTCAGGCAGGCGCAGCCACTGGTGCGGATACTGAAGTGCCAAGCGGTATCCAAATGGGGCATGGTGTGCGCCTGATAGCTACCCAGAAACTATATGGGCAAGGAAACTTCCAGAGCACAGGTAATGACTTTGATCTTGCTATCGAAGGGGATGGTTTTTTTCAAATTACTATGCCTGATGGCGAGATAGCGTATACTCGTGACGGGGCCTTCAAAAAAGACTCGCAGGGACGATTGGTGACTTCAGAAGGTTATCCATTAGAACCTGTAATTACCGTTCCTGAAAATGCCTCCGGTATTACTGTTTCATCAGATGGGCGTGTTACCGCATCAACACCGGATGGTGAGGAAGATCTGGGACAGATCACAATTGCCCGGTTTGTTAATCCTGCAGGCCTGGAAAATATTGGCCACAATTTACTGAAAGAGACAACCGCCTCTGGCGCACCAGTTATCGGCAATCCTGGTGAAGATGGTGCAGGTACTATCATTCAGCAATATCTCGAAATGTCTAATGTGCAAGTCGTTGAAGAAATGGTTAATATGATTGTTGCCCAGCGGGCCTATGAAGTAAATTCCAAAGCCATCCAAACGGCTGATGACATGCTGGAAAGAGCCGCTAACTTAAAACGTTAGGGAATAACGCATGAGGCATAATTTTTACCGGCTTACCATGGTACTTCTATGTGTTGCCGGTATATTATTTACCGGCGGCAAAGCCGAGGCCCAGGCAATAACCATTGTAGTTGCTCCGGAATCCATAGTTAGCGGACCGTACATTACGCTTGGCGACATTGCTGACATCAGGGGCAGTGATGCTGACCGAATAACTGCTTTGCGCCAAATTAAACTAGGGCCTGCTCCTTCGCCTGGCCGCAGTTTCGTCTTTTCCACAGAACTGCTGAGAGTCAGAGTAAGCGCCGCCAAGGTGGATTGTAGAGGAATAGTCTGGCAAGTTCCGCCACAGTTTAAAGTAACTGCTTCCTCGCAGGTATTACGTGGACAAATGATTACTGCGGAAGCGGAACAGTATCTGAAAACACGGCTTTCTGGTGCTGATGTCGTTATTACGCCGATCACGCAGGTGGAAGATTTGTTTATTCCCCCAGGTACGGTTACTTATGACTTTGAGCTACCTTATGGGGTTAAATATAATTCGCCAACAACCGTAAGTATCGGGGTCCAGGTAGCTGGTCAAACGTACAAGGTTGTTCACCTAAAATTTGACATAAGAAAATATGAGCAGGTTGCCGTAACCACCCGAGCATTAGCTGCCCGCGAATTGATAGCTGAAGAACATGTAAGTTTTGAACGACGGGATGTCGGGCGTTTGCCACCAGGCTATTTTACTGACATTAACAAAATATTAGGTTTGGCAGTAAAACGTCAATTAGCTCCTGGTACGGTTATAACTGATAGTATGCTGGAAAAGCCAATACTCATACAACGAGGAAAAACGATTACCATTGTTGCGAGAATTGGCGGTATAGAAGTAAGTGCACCTGGCATTGCTTTACAAAACGGCAGTGAAAACCAGGTTATCAAGGTGAAAAATGCAAACTCGAATAAGACAATTACGGGTCGGGTTATTAATGAAACGACCGTGCAGGCTCATTTGTCAAGAGATTAACCGGTAGATGGGCTGAAATTCCTTTTGAAATGGAGTCTACTTTTAGCGGAAAGGCAGGATGAAAATGATCCGCAATTTTGTAATTCTTCTATTGATGCTCACCTGTAGCATCGCCTCTGTTCCGGTTGCTAAGGCTCAATCTCTCTGGGTAGATAACTCACCAGCCGCTAACATGTTTACTGATCGTCGAGCCTATGCTGTTGGTGATATCCTCACCATTATCATCAATGAATCCTCCAGCGCCAGCCGTTCTGGGAAAGCGTCTAATTCAAAGTCAGCCAGCACTAACTTAGATGCTGGTGTTGGTTTATTCACCTTTATTGAGCCAGTGAGCGGCAGTAGTTCAGACAAGTTTGATTCCCAGGGTTCTATTTCCAATACTAACCGAGTAAGTGGACGGATTACTGTTACCATAACCGAGATTAAACCCAATGGGCAAATGGTTATCTCCGGTACTCAAACCATTAAACAAAACTCGGATGTTCAAAAAATAACCATTACTGGTGTTGTTCGTCCGGAAGATATAACTGCAGACAATACGATATTGTCAAACAAAATTGCTGACGCACAGCTTAAATTTGAGGGTAAAGGGCCGTTAACCAGAAAGCAGCGTCAAGGCATACTGACTCAGGTATTTGATTTCTTATTCTAATCAGAAAATGCTCAATTAACAACGATTAGCGGAGGACATATGCGCAAACTAATAGCTATGTTTCTGGTCGCCGCATTGGCCATAAGTATAACAGCTTCTGCGATGGCTGCACCAACACAGGTTAGTACCCGGATTAAGGATGTAGCCAAGGTGCAAGGCGTACGCAGTAACCAACTGGTAGGCTATGGCTTGGTAGTTGGACTGGCAGGCACCGGGGACTCAGATAAAACCACCTATACACTCCAATCCATTGCCAATATGCTCAAAACGTTTGGGGTTGTAATTAATACTTCGCAGCTCAAGCCGAAAAATATAGCAGCCGTTATGGTTACAGCCACATTACCGCCTTTCGCCAAAGCAGGTGATGTTATTGATATTACCGTATCGTCGATCGGTGATGCTAAGAGTTTACAGGGCGGTACTCTGCTGCAAACCCCGCTACGGGCTGCTAATGGTCAAGTATATGCTGTAGCTCAGGGACCGCTGTCAACCGGGGGCTTTGTCTTTGGTTCCGGTGGTTCAAGACAACAGAAAAATTTCCCCACCGTAGGCAACATTCCTAATGGCGCGTTAGTCGAACGGGAAGTACCTATGGATTTTACCGATAAAGAAAAACTTACGCTGAGCCTTAACCAGCCAGACTTTACTACCGCCAGTCGGATAAGTGAAGCCATTGACCAACGGTTTGGACAGATAAGTCTAGCTAAAGATCCTGGCACAGTCATCGTCAATATCCCTTATTATTATCGCAATGATGTCGTTGGGTTTGTTGCTGCAGTGGAAGAATTGGCTATTACTCCTGATACTGTGGCAAAAGTGGTTATCAATGAACGCACAGGTACGGTAGTTATTGGCAGCAATGTGACTATTGACCAAGTGGCAGTGGCCCAAGGTGGTCTTACTGTAAAAATTGGTAGCATCCCAGAGGTATCTCAGCCTCCGGCTTTTTCCGACGGACGTACGGTAGTGACAACCGAAATAACCGTTGACGCAAAAGAAGAAGAAGCCGGGCTGATTGTTCTGCCTGCTTCAGCCAATGTGGGAGATGTTGTGGCTGCTCTCAATGCAGTAGGAGCTACGCCACGTGATGTTATTTCTATTCTTCAGGCTATTAAGGCAGCAGGTGCACTGCACGCTGAACTCCAAATCATGTAGGCAGGTAGGTGAGTTTGATGCGTATCTATTCCCACAATCATATACAGTCCAATACGATTTCTCGTACTGGTGGGACTCCGGTCATCGACCAAGGAACGTCATTTGCTGAGCAGATGGAGAAAGCCGCCGCAAAGGCAGCCAAACGGACAGATTTGACAACTGCTGATGCTGCTGCAAAATCTGATGAAGATGCTAAACTCAAAGCAGCCTGCAAAGAAATGGAAGCGGTATTCCTGAATATGCTGTTGACCAGGATGCGGGCGACTGTGCCGAAAGGAAATCTGCTTGGAAACAGCTCAGAAGAACAGCTGTTAACTTCCTTATTGGATACTGAGCTAACCAAAAATATGGCACAAGCCGGTGGTATAGGGCTGGCTGATATGTTATACCGTCAGTTGAACACAAGTATTGGAAAAAGCCAGGCTGTTCGTTAGCCTGGCTTTCCTTATCCAGACAAATGGCTTGCCTGAACCAAGTTGGCTTAGGCAAGTTTGGTTTTTTAAGATAAATCTCTCTGCTGCAAACAGCAGAAGAGCAGGAGGATTCCCAAGAAGTTAGGCGAATAATTTTGTAAGCTTACGTTCATGCCAGAGGTATGGCACAAGCTGTATAACCTATTCATAAGGAGTATTATTACATGCTGAAACAATTACGGTCGCGTATAAGCATGTTTTTGATTACAGTTATATTGTGTGTTTCTATTCAAGGTACGGTACAGGCAGCACCCACGATTGTTGTGAAAAACATTCGGACAAGTCAAACAACCGAAACCGTACGCTTTGTCTTTGATGTTACAGATTTGCCTCAGTATAAGGTAATGACCTTAGACAATCCGCTTAGATTAGTCATTGATATGCCGGGAACTGTCAATAAGGCGGCTGCTCAATATACTATTAATGACCCGACAGTGAAGGGGCTGCGACTGGCGCAATTCCAACCAGGAAGATTACGGGCTGTGATTGACTTAAAAACAGTCTATATGTATAAAGTCTTTACGTTACGTAATCCTAATCGTTTGGTAGTCGATATCATAAAAGACTATGAACATAAACTGGTTGATGAAGTAGTTCCTGGCATTATCTATACTTCATGGTTGCGACATGCTGCCCATGGACCGGTGTGGGCTCATATTCTTGATATTGACCCGAGTGCAGGCTTTCAGATAAAACCGGTATTGTCCAATGGTGCAATACAAGGGCTAGAGCCGCTCAAGGCCATGGTTGAACGCAGCCGTGCTATCGCAGGGGTTAATGGTTCTTACTTCGGTCTTGATGGCTCCATTATCGGTTTGATGAAAATAGATGGTGAAATTGTCAGCACCCCAGAATTACCGCGTACGGCCCTAGGTATATTGCCAAATGGCAGCATGTTGATTGACCAAGTGCACTATGAAGGAAAAGTTGAGCTGCCTAATGGAAAAGATGTGCCCATTAATGCCGTAAACCGTGAGCGCGGTGAGAATGAACTGATTTTGTATAACGGTTTCTATGCTCCTACGACTAAAACCAATCCGCATGGCAAAGAGTATATTATCGTCAACGGCAAGGTAACAGCCGTTAATACTAACAATTCCCCCATCCCGCCTGACGGTGTGGTTTTGTCGGCACATGGTAAAGCAGCCGAGATGGTTTCCTGCCTACAAATCGGCGACACGGTTACTGTGCGGCAAACACTGGGTTATGAATGGGATAAAACCCAGCACGCTTTAGGAGCAGGTCCTATGTTAGTTAAAAATCACAGTGTTTTTTTGACGACAAAGCTCGAACAATTTGGGCCAGATGTTGCGAAGGGACGCGCGCCGCGGACTGCCATCGGACTGAAAGATGATGGACACATTTTGGCAGTTGTCGTGGATGGACGGCAGGATAGCAGCATTGGCATGACGCTGTTGGAATTGGCTTTTTTCATGCAAGAACTAGGGGCGCGAGATGCCATGAATCTGGATGGCGGCGGTTCAAGTGAAATGGTAATTAAAGGAAGCATAGTTAACAAACCATCAGATGGTCGGGAACGTCGGGTGGGGAATGCGCTGGTAATTATTCCTTCCCAGGTTGCTAATTAAAGAAAATGCGTTATAATAAAACTAGGCATAGCCTTTATAATTTAAGAAAAGGCAGGTGTTACCCATGATGGCTCATAGACGGAGTATCATTATTCTTACCGTATTGCTAGTTATTGGCGCTGTGGCCTGGGCTTTGGCTGCAGGACAATTAGTAGACCAGCGCGGTGTATTAGCAGGCAGTGTTATGGCAAATGGTTTAACAGTTCCTGGCGCTATGGTTCGTGAAGGCGATATTTTAGTATATGTTCAAACTATTACCGGTCCGGCTCCTGCAGTTCGAGCGACAGTCGACGGTAGAGTCAAGGAAGTATTGGTAAAGCCTGGAGATAAAGTAAAAACCGGTGATATTTTAGTACGAATTGAACCACTTAAACGATAGGGAAGGATGAAGATCTTGTTAATACTTATACGGCGCTGTCTGGCAGCGCTGGCAGCGATAGTTTTCCTGCTGCCATTGGTCACAGTCCAGGCAGCGCCAGAATTTATGCCTGTTGATCAAATAACCAAAGGCATGCATGGGATTGCCAAAACCGTTGTATCTGGCAACAAAATTGAAGAATTTGGCGTAGAAATTTTAGATGTGATGAAGAATAAAGGGCCGTCTGGCGATTTGCTGCTGGTGCGTACTTATGGTGATGTTATCGAGCGTACCGGCGGTATTGCGCAAGGAATGAGCGGCAGTCCGGTATACATTGATGGCAAACTGGTAGGTGCGATTGCCTATGGCTGGGGATTAACCGACCATAAAATCGGAATGGTGACTCCGATTGCCGATATGCTGGCCCTTTGGGACCTGGATAATACACATAAGCAGGTTGAACTTAAGGTACCAGAAGAAATCCAAGCCCCTGCGAATGAGGCCGCTACGCCGCTAATGGTATCAGGCTTTGGTGATCAGTCCCTAAAAATGCTGGCAGACAAACTAAAACCATATAATCTTACTCCCTATGCTGTCAGCGGTAGTATGGATGATAGCAACAATGGCATTGCCTATCGAACTGTAGAACCAGGCAGTACCATTGGTGTACAGTTGGTTCGTGGTGATGTCAGTGTAGGGTCCTTAGGTACCGTAACTTATGTTGAAGGTGATAAAATTCTGGCGTTCGGTCATCCGTTTCTGAAGCGGGGCCAAGCCAACTATTTTCTGACAGATGCTAACGTATATACTACTGTGAAAGGGTTGGAAAACTCATTTAAAGTTGGCAGCCCAACCGAAGCTATCGGAATGATTACCCAAGATCGCGGAGCTGGTATTGCCGGTAAGCTGGGACACTTTCCCGGCATTGTCCCGTTAAGAATCAGTGTTACTGACAAAACTCTCGATCGTACGAAAGATATGTGGGCGCAGGTTGTTCAAGATGAGGAATTGGCACCTACTCTTTCGGCAGTCAGTGTATTCAATGCCATCGAAAAAACCATTGATCGTGTGGGTTCCGGTTCTGCCCGAGTTAACTTTGAAATCAGCGCAGCTGGTATCCCTGGTGGAATCATGAAACGCGAAAATATGTTTTATACCCAAGGAAATATTGGAGAACTGGCGATAGCTGAGATCCATGAAGCGCTAACGCTGCTTGCTGGCAATCAGTTTGCTCCTGTAACCATCATGGATGTAAAAGTGGATGTGACCGTTGACAAAGAGCGCCGGACAGCCACCATTGTCGAAGCTAAGGCCAATACCGCTGAGGCTAAACCGGGCGATACTGTGAAAATTGAGGTTAAGCTAAAACCTTTCCGCAGTGACCCTATCACTAGACAACTAACCTACACAGTACCCCAAGACCAGCAACCAGGGACACTTATGCTGGCAGTACGTGGTGGTGGCATGGTTTCCATGGCCCAATTGTTGGGAAAAACCCAAGTTACAGAAGAAGATATCAGTAAACTGTTTCAGACCAAACCAAAGGCCAAGTCGTTAGAGGAAGCGGTTAAAGAGTTGGTCAATCGTGACCGTAATAACGATATCGTCGTTGAAGTCATTGATATGGGCATGTCTAACAACACTACCGGCGGCCCAAGCAAGAATACTAAGTCAGCAGCTGAAAATAAATTTGCACCTACGCCAGCTCCGGTACCGTCAGACATGGCTCAACTAACAGCAAAACTGGGTAGTAAATATGCTGCTCAAGCAGCAAAGAACACCAAAGAAAACGCTGCTTCCCGTAAAGTTCATCTAACAACAGACTATATCATTGACGGCGATGCTCAAATTGTATTAAATATAACAAAATAGACTAAGACAGGTAGGGGCTGACTCAATTAACCATTGAGTCAGCCCCTACGTTTAATGATTATAAAATGGTCGCGGTTTCTTTTGATTTGTGTTATAATTATAAAACAAATAATTAGTGACAAATGTTTATTCTGAATGTACTAAAGTATACTATTGGCTTTTAACTATAGGTTTGCCAAACAAGTAAAAAATTGAGGATGTATAGTAACCAAATTAAACATCGAAAATGTTTTTAACTAGTAATTGGCGCATTGGAAGTGTTTGTTAATTTTTTTTAGTAGAATTGAATGAAGATCAGTCTATATATGCTGTATTGATACTTTCAGCAAGTACATATTTAAGGAGGAATTAATTATGTTTACTGAATTTCGCCTGGGGTATGGGAATGAGGAAATAACTTGCAGCCTGCCAACCAAGCAAATCTTGCAGGTTATCGAAGGCAAACCAGTTGAGGCGGTTACTGATATTCCCGCGGCCGTTAAGGCGGCTCTTGCCAACCCCATTGGTAGCCCGCCGCTAAAACAAGTTGTTAAACAAGGTGATAAAGTATGTATCATCGCGAGCGACATTACCCGCGCTTGGGTTCGTCATGACCTTTTCTTACCAACGCTGCTGGACGAGCTCAATGCAGCCGGTGTACCGGATAGCGATATTACTCTGGTGGTTGCTCTTGGTGCCCATCGCTATCATACACCAGAAGAAAACCTTGCCACCTATGGGAAAGAAGTGGTTGACCGGATTAAGATTGAGCAAAGTCATGCTCCGGCTGCCGAAAACTTCGTAAAAGTTGGCACCACCAGTCGAGGCGTGGAGGCATATGTTCATAAGACGGTTGTCCAGGCCGATAAAGTGATATTGACTGGCGGTATTGTCTATCACTTAATGGCTGGCTTCGGCGGTGGCCGCAAGGCAATTATGCCTGGAGTTTCAGGCTATAACAGTATTCAGGGAAATCATAGTTTTTGTTTGCATGATGTAGTGGGTCAAGGCATAAGTCCGAACTGCATTTCTGGTAAGCTTAAAGGTAACAATATGCACGAAGATATGACAGAAATAGCAGCAATGGTTAATCCTGCGTTTCTGCTCAATGCAGTGTTAACACCTGAAGGAACTTTTGCCAAATTTGTTTCCGGACACTGGTATGATGCTTGGTTGGAAGGCTGCCGTGCAGTAGAAGATATTTTCGGGGTTCCGATCAGGGAAAAGGCTGATCTTGTTATTGGCTCGGCTGGCGGTTTCCCAAAAGATATTAACCTGTACCAAGGTTCCAAGAGTATTGATAACGCCTTTATGGCAGTCAAAGAAGGGGGAGTTGTCATCCTCCTCATGGAATGTCGCGACATCATGGAACCACCCGATTTCAGCGGTTGGTTTGATTTCACATCCCTGCATGAACGGGAGCTAGCGCTGCGCAAAGGCTTTACCGTCCCAGGCTTCATTGCCCTTAAGTGTGGCTTAATCGCCAAACAAGTGTCAATGATTATTGTTACTTTGCCACAAAATAGGGAGTTTATTGCCAAGGCGGGGATGATACCGGCCAGCTCGCTAGAGGAAGCTATGGCGATTGCCGAAGAAAAGCTAGGTCGCAAAGATTACTCGATTACCGTAATGCCTCATGCCGCCAATACGGTACCTGTAATGAAAGAATAATCCCACTTTTATGTTCAAAATCCGTAGACGAAAAGATCTGCGGATTTTTCTTATTCCATCAGAACAGATAATTAATCATATTGACGTAAGAATGATTAGGCATCAGTCGTGCTACGCCTAGCTGGTAAAACCATTGAGTCTGGCCCACTTTTCCCTCGTTTCCCAATATTTAAATCAGCGGATGATGGCAGGGAATTAGAAAAAAATATGGAATAGTATTAAGCATTATCGAATATTTAGTCGAATGTAGGGAGCATGTATATGCTTATTGAGCTTTTGGCCCGTATTGGGAGATTGGTTATTAGCGCTCTAGAAAATATGGGGCAGATCGTGATGCTGTTTGGACAAAGTATTTACCATTTGCGTGGTTTCAATGCCACGTTGCTTGTACGACAGATGGCTCATTTAGGGGCGGACTCGCTGCCTATCGTGCTGCTTACCATGCTGTTTACTGGCATGGTTATGACCGTTCAGACAGGTCATGAATTTGTAAAATATGGGGCTCAGTCATCGGTCGGCGGTTTGGTGGCTGTGGCCATGGGACGCGAATTGTCGCCAGTTCTGACCGGCGTGGTATTTGCCGGGCGGGTAGGTGCTGCCATCACGGCTGAAATTGGTTCCATGAAGGTGACAGAACAAATTGATGCTTTGCGGGTTATGGCAGTAAATCCGATAGCCTATCTGGTTGTGCCTAGGCTGCTTGCATGTATGTTTATGCTGCCTGTTTTAGTTATTTTCGGTAATGTTATTGGTATAATTGGCAGTTATGTGATTGCTACCATGTATACAGGTATTACGTCCTTTACTTTTTTTAATTCCATTAAGGTTTTTGCTGTGCCGCATGATGTGATCGGCGGTTTGATCAAAGCCATATTTTTTGGTGCCATTATTGCCATTATTGGTTGCCATAAGGGCTTGACCACTGCGCAAGGTGCAGAAGGAGTAGGGAGGGCGACTACAGGCTCGGTGGTGCTGTCCATTATTTTGATTTTTATCAGCAATTATTTTTTATCTGTTATACTTTATCGTTAGTAGTCCGTAGAAATGGGGTACTGCCGTGATTAAACTTATTAATGTTACTATGAATTTTGGCGGCAAACAAATACTCAAAGATATTAATCTGACAGTTGAACAAGGGGAAATTATGGTTATTATCGGCCCCAGCGGTTCTGGTAAAAGTACACTGCTCAGACTTATTATCGGCCTCTTAAAACCAACTTCCGGGGAGGTATGGGTTAACGGCCGGGAGATTACTCGAATGAATGAAGATGAGCTGAATAGCATCCGGTTAGAGATGGGAATGGTATTTCAGTATTCAGCTCTGTTTGACTCCATGTCGGTGGGCGAAAATGTAGCCTTTGGGCTTAGACAGCATACCAAGATGACAGAGGAGGAAATTGCTCGGACGGTGCGGCGAAAGTTGCGCATGGTAGGCCTGCGGGGCCAAGAGAATGCCATGCCGAACGAATTATCAGGCGGCATGAAAAAACGGGTCAGTTTAGCCCGGGCGATTGCTATTGATCCGCATATTGTACTGTATGATGAACCTACTGCCGGTCTTGATCCCATTATGTCCAATACCATTGACCGGCTGATTGTTAGCACCAGACGGATGATTGACGCTACTTCGGTTGTCGTTACTCATGATATGGCGAGTGCTTTTAGCATTGCCGACCGGATTGCCATGATTTATAACGGCAGCATTGTAGAAATTGGCACACCAGCGATGATAAAACAATCGGAAAACCCCATTGTGGCTAAATTTATCCGGGGAGCTACGATGGTAGCGGAAAATAAAGGGAGGTCCAGAACGTGAATACCGAAGCCAAAGTGGGAGCGATAACCCTGGCCGGTCTGGTGTTACTGGCTGGAATGATTATGTACTTAACTGGCATGAGTTTTGGTGAAAAAGGATATCCGGTCCACGCAGTATTTAGTCAGGTAAATGGTTTGAAACCAGGCAATTTGGTGCGTTATGCTGGAGTAGAAATTGGCAGGGTAACCGACGTACGGGTGGTCCCTGAGGGTGTAATGGCTGAAATATTGCTTAATCCGGGTGTAAAAGTTCCTGTTGGTTCGAAATTCACCATTGGTTCTGACGGGTTATTGGGGGAAAAATTCATTAACATTGTACCGCCGCAGGACGTCACCGGCTTCTTAACTCCTAATGCTCAGGTGCAGGGTGACAATCCGCAGGGACTTGACGAATTGATGGTAGCGGCTAATGAGGTACTGGCTGAAGTCAAAACCTTGGTGGCTGCTCTCAATGATGTAGTTGGTGATGAAAAAGTTCGGGTTGCGCTTAAAGAAGCGGCAGTAAATACCAGAGACGTTACTGCTAATTTGGAAAAGTTGACAGCTACCCTTGCCAGCATGGCCGCTACGAATCAGGAAGATGTTACTACTATGGTTCGTAATCTCAAAGATATGTCTGTCAGCCTGAATTCGACAGCAGCCCGAGTAGATAAATTGGTGAGTGATGTTGATAACAACGGACAGACTGCCGCCGATTTACGGGAAACCATAGCTGTCCTTAAGCAGACTACCAGTCGGGTAGAAAAAATGGCTGCTGCGTTAGAAGACGTGGTGACAGACCCTGATACAGCCAAACATCTTAAGGAAACCATCAAGAATGCCAGTGAAGCCTCGGCAAAAGCGAACAAAATGCTGGGCAAAGTGGCAGACATTAAAACCGAAGCCAGTGTCGAAACCCTATATAGTTCAGATACGCATGAATATCAGAGCAATGCGGATTTTACTATTAGCACCTCGCCCCGTGACTTTGCCGTCATCGGAGTTAGTGACATTGGCGAAGGCAATAAAGTAAATTTGCAAGTAGGTAAGAGCGGTCAGGCTATTGACCAGCGTTTTGGTCTGATTGAGAGTAAAGCCGGCGTAGGTGTGGATGCCAAAGTAGGTAACCAACTGCGCATGTCGCTGGATGTATATGATCCTAATGATGTACGGGTCAAGCTGCGTGCCCAGT
>NZ_JBYKYF010000046.1:12435-14576 GCF_057736855.1 Sporomusa sp. | reverse complement strand
CCTGTACAGTATTATAAACGTAATTTTAGTATCGCTTTAGGAATTGTGGTAGTACTGGTTGTGATTGCAAGCATATTTATTCAAATTAATATGTATTTGCAGCGGGAAGTAAAAAAACGTACGCTGGAAATTCAGAAAATTAATGAAGAATTGCAGCGTAAAGATAAGATGGAGGCGCTGGGTAAGCTTATTTCATGCATTGCCCATGAAATTCGCACTCCATTGACTTCGATTAAAACGTTTGTTGAGTTATTGCCAACTAAATATGATAATCCCTTGTTTAGAGAAAAGATCAGTCAATTTGTTCCGCAGGAAGTAGAACGGCTCAATAACATTGTTAACGATTTGCTGACATATGCTAATCCGCGTAAGATTGAGCGGGAACCTGTTTCAATTAAAGCCCTGATTGATAATGTTATGGTGTTTTTTGCCGGGAGTATTGCCGAGCAAGGAATTGATTTACAGGTGGATATTAGTGAAAAGCTGGTTATTTATGTCGATAGACAGCAAATGAAACAAGTAATAATTAATCTATTGCTAAATGCTATCCAGGCGCTCGAACACTGTAACAATCCCAAGCTGGTGATAACTGGCGGTATGAAGGATGGGTTGCCATATTTGCAGATCGTTGATAATGGTGCTGGTATTGCCGAAGAAAATCGGAAGTTTCTATTCGAACCCTTCTTTTCGACCAAAGATCGCGGGACAGGATTAGGACTGTTTGTCAGTTATCAGTTAGCCAGGCAAAATAATGTGGTTATCAAGATTGACAGTCAGCTAGGAAGCGGGACTAAAGTAACACTAATATTTAGCTCTGAGGAGAATGAAAATGCATAAATTGTTGATTGTTGATGATGAACCAGCCATTTGCAATTCGCTGTATTTTGCTTTAGAGGATAAATATTTGGTAACAACAGCAAGTTCTGCTGAGGAGGCGCTGACCGCTGTTGCAAAACTGGAATTTGATATTGTCTTATTGGATCTAAAACTAGGCAGTGCCGATGGCATGGAAGTATTAACCGAGATTAAAAAAATTGATAGCAGTATTATTGTCATTATTATGACTGCCTATGGCAGCATACAATCGTCTGTGGCCGCGATGAAAGCCGGTGCGTTTTACTATCTGACAAAACCTATTAATATGGATGAACTCAATATGTTGCTTACCAATGTTTCAGAATATATTGGTATGCGTTCCAAGGTTGAGTATTTAAATGAAAAGCTGACAGCACAACATGAAATAGCAGGCATGGTTGGCACTTCGGCAGCTATACGGCAAATTTTGCATGACATTGAGCGGGTCAAAGATGTAGATTCCAATGTACTCATATATGGGGAGAGCGGTACGGGTAAAGAGCTGGTTGCTAAAGCACTGCATTATTTAAGTGTGCGAAAAAAGGAACCGTTTGAGGTTATTAATTGTGCTGCTATTCCCTCTGAACTGTTGGAAAGCGAATTATTCGGTTATGAAAAGGGAGCATTTACAGGCGCAACACAACGCAAAAAAGGAATATTTGAGCTTGCTGATCAGGGTACACTGTTTCTTGACGAGATTGGCGAGATGGATATAAAATTACAAGCTAAGTTATTGCGAGTCGTACAGGAAAAAGAAATTGTGCCTATTGGCTCATGTCAGCGCCGAAAGATTAATGTGCGCATTATTTGTGCGACTAACCGGAATTTGAAGCAGATGGTAGCCGAAGGAAAGTTTCGGGAAGATTTATATTTCCGTCTTAATGTAGTTAATTTTCAATTACCGCCGCTAAGAGAGCGCCGTGAGGATATTCCCATCTTGGCTCAATATTTTGTTGATAAATATAATAAAAAAATGGCTAAACAAATTAAATATATTGAGCCAGATTTTTTGGCAAGACTAATGCAATATGAGTTTAGAGGTAATGTCAGGGAATTGGAAAATATTATTGAACGCGCTATGGTATTTGCCGATGATGGTGTTTTGCGGGTAGGCAATTTACCGGCCGAAGTTCAGCAACAGCATTATACGGACGAAATGAAGCCAGATAAAAGTAAAAAATTAATACCTATTTATGTGGGGGAAGATTTGGGGACCATCGAAAGAAAGGTTATTACTTCGACTTTGTTGTTTTATCAAGGTGACAAAGCTAAAACGGCCAGCACGT
>NZ_JBYKYF010000046.1:0-12425 GCF_057736855.1 Sporomusa sp. | reverse complement strand
GTTAAAAATCAGCGAACGTAAACTATGGTACAAAATTAAAGAGTACAAATTAAAATAATAATGCAAATTTTTCAACTACTGCAAAATTTTCCTGCAAATTTTGCAGTAGTTTTTTTGTTTTCCTACTATTTCTACTACTATGGCTGATTTTTGCCTACGGCTTATTTGGCACAATATTTGCACTATATTGTAATGAAGTAATAATTTGTTAACAGCGGAAGGGAGGGATTAAAGCAAGTATTTCATCCATCTGTATATAAGCAAAATATAGTGGGAGGGAAGAATGTGTCGTTTGAAGTTGTAAATAATGTTTTGGTGATGAAACTCGACATTGTGGCTACGGTAGCTGTTGCCATCTTATTATTAATGTTCGGTGCTTGGGTACGCCGAGTGTTTCCAGTATTAACTAGATTCTGTATTCCATCGGCGGTTATTGGCGGCTTTACCTTCTCCCTATTGGCCTGGATGCTTAAGGAAACCAACACGCTGGTTTTCAAAATGGATACTACTTTGCAGATGCCCTTTATGCTTGCCTTCTTTACTACCGTAGGTTTGAGCGGCAGTTTTGGACTTATTAAAAAGGGTGGCAAATCACTCATTATTTATTTGGTAGGCTGTTGGGTTTTAGCCATCATGCAGAATGTTGTTGGCGTAGGTACGGCCTTTTTGACAGGAATCCATCCGGTACTTGGCGTAATGGCAGGAGCCGTTTCCTTAGAAGGCGGTATGGGAGCAGCTTCGGCATTTGGACCGACAGCCGAACAACTGGGAGTGCAGGGAGCCTTTGTTGTTGCCGTAGCTTCAGCAACGTATGGATTAATCAGCGGTGGCTTGATGGGTGGCCCATTGGCCAAATGGTTGATAGAACGCTATAACTTGCCCATTGAAACCAGTCAGGAAGAGCTACATGAGCTGAATGAAGTGAAAGAAAAAGAAGAAGACACGATAACCAGTGATAAGGTTATGTATATGCTGGCCATTATTCTTGTATGTATGGTGTTTGGCGCCATGGGGTCTAATAAGCTCAAGGACCTAACAGGCTTTGTCCTGCCAGGCTATGTAGGGGCAATGTTTGTTGCTGTAATCATAAGAAACTTTAATGATATTAAACCGGTATTTACTATGAGTGAAAAGGCAACCGATTTAATTGCGGACGTTAGCTTGGGAATATTCTTAACAATGGCAATGATGTCATTGAAAATTTGGGAACTTGCAAATTTAGCCGGCCCATTAGTTATCATTTTGGCTGTCCAAACTATTTTTATGCTGGTGTATTGTATTTATTTTCTATTTCCGTTATTGGGGCGCAATTACGACGCCGCTGTCATGTGCGCAGGCATGATTGGTCATGGACTTGGTGCAACTCCAAATGCCATTGCCAATATGGGTGCAGTATCAGAACGCTATGGTGTAGTTTCGCGTAAGGCCTACTTGATTGTTCCGCTTTGCGGTGCAGTATTAATTGATATTGTTGGTATACCTAATATTGTCTGGTTCATCAATTATTTCGCAAAATAATAGGATGTAAAGGAGCGTAAGATATGGAAAGGCTTGTTGAATGTGTTCCAAATTTTAGTGAAGGTCGCCGTCCGGAAGTTATCGTGGCGATTACAGGAGAAATAACCAAAGTACCAGGAGTTAAACTGCTTAATGTTAACTCCGATGCCAGTCATAATCGTACGGTAGTCACTTTTGTTGGCGAACCGCAGGCCGCTAAATTAGCAGCCTTTAATGCCTGTGCCAAAGCGGCTGAACTGATTGATATGGAGAAGCATCAGGGTGAACATCCCCGTATTGGCGCTACCGATGTTATTCCGTTTATTCCTGTAAGTAATGTTACGATGGAAGAATGTGTTGAACTTGCCAATGAACTGGGAAAGGAAATCGCAGAAAAGCTCAATATTCCAGTGTATTTATATGAAGCGGCTGCTAAAACGCCAGCTAGGGTTAAACTGCCTGATGTGCGTAAAGGCGAGTATGAAGGGCTAAAAACCGCGATCAGCACTCCGGAGCGCATGCCGGACTATGGTCCGGCCCGGATGCATCCGACTGCCGGTGCAACCGTAGTTGGGGCGCGCCAATTCCTGATTGCTTATAACATTAACCTCAGCACCAGTGATGTTACTATTGCCAAAAAGATTGCAAATAGTATTCGCGAGGCCAAAGGCGGCTATAAATATTGCCGGGCCATGGGAGTAATGATTGAAGATCGAAATATTGCACAAGTTACCATTAATATGGTAGATTATACCCAAACACCTTTGCATCGGGTATTTGAAACCGTCAAATCGGAGGCCGCGCGGTACGGGGTGGCTGTTATTGGCAGTGAAATTGTCGGTATGGTACCGCTGCAAGCTCTTATTGATACTGCCGACTTCTACTTGCGCCTAGAAGGATTTGACCGTAAGCAGGTGCTGGAAGAAAACCTTAAATAACAGGGGGCGCGCCAGATGTTGATTCAAATGAAAATAACCGAATTCCTAGAGGAGTTGGCCTCAGATTCACCGGCGCCAGGTGGCGGCAGTATTGCAGCTTTGGCTGGAGCGCTTGGCGGGGCCTTGACAGCTATGGTATGCCGACTAACCGTGGGCAACAGCAAATACACGGAAGTGCAAGCTGAGGTAACGAATATTCTGGCTGAAGCTGACAGCCTGAGGAGTGCACTTGCCAATTATGTGGATGATGATACTGAGGCATTCAATAACGTTATGAAGGCTTATAAGCTGCCCAAAGCCAGCGAGGAGGAAAAGGCGGCACGAACTGCTGCTATTCAACAGGCAATGCAACAGGCGGCTAAATTGCCATTGGATGTTGCCGAATGTTGTTTGAAAGTTCTTGCCTTGGCAAGTCGGGTGCTCACGATTGGGAATGCCAATGCTGCCAGCGACGCTGCAGTAGCAGGTCTGATGGCTCATGCCGGCTTACATGGTGCACTGTTTAATGTAAGAATTAATGTAAGCAGCATAAAAGACGAAACATTTATTGCTGCTACCGAATCCAAGATTAAGGATTTGGTTGAGCAGGACGATAAGCTGTATAATGAACTTATGACAGCCGCTAACAAGGTTATTGGCTAACTAACTGTTTGCCTCCGGTTATTCCGGGGGCATTTTTATCATTATTGCTGTTTTGGCTACCCTGCTGCCTAATGAGTTTGCCAATATCCAGGCCTAAACAAATAAAACGCTAAAAAGGACTGAACTTAATGGTAATAGTTCAGTCTTTTTCCTTAAAAAGGCAAAATGTTAGCTAGCTCCATCCTTGCATTTATCTTGGCTTGTGTTATTATTAAAAAGATATACTTAATGATCTGAAGTGAGCAATAGGATGATACTAGGATGATGATTAAGCGAATAGCATTTTTATTTTGGGGACTTTTCTTGTTTGCCCTGGGAATTGTGCTTACTGTCCAAAGCAATTTGGGAACTTCGCCTTGGGATGTTTTGCACCTAGGATTAACAAACTATCTTCCTTTAACACTGGGGCAAGTATCACAGATGACCGGGATACTGGTCATTGGGGTTAGCTGGTTTATGGGAGTAAAACCTGGTTGGGGCAGTCTTGCCAATATGTATTTTATTGGTCTGTTTATTGATATAATTATGGCTGCTGGCTGGATTCAAATGGTAAACCATTGGCTGATGCAGCTATGTATGTTGCTTTTGGGTATCTGGCTAATTGGATGGGCTAGCTTTTTCTATTTATCGGCTGCTTTTGGGGCCGGACCACGGGATAGTCTGATGGTGGCTACTATCCAGAAAACTGGCTGGCCGGTATGGAAAATACGAACCATTCTTGAGACCAGTGTGGCAGTTATCGGGTATTTTCTTGGCGGACCTATCGGCATTGGGACGATTATTATTGCCTTTTTGCTTGGACCGTCAATTCAATGGGCTTTTAGTATTATGGGGAAGCGCGCCCAGGATATCAAACATGATCCGCTGATTTTGTGGAAAAAAAAAACAGGTTATCACTGATAAGCAGGAGTAAAGGTGGGAACACATTTGAATAGACAAATCAGTCAGCAAAGTGAATTGATGAAAGGAGTATTTTCAGCGGTTGGCGCTTATCTCTTATGGGGGATATTACCGGTTTACTGGAAACAGATTACAGAAGTCTCAGCCTATGAGATTTTAGCCCATCGTATTATTTGGTCTTTTGTTTTTATGTTTTCAGTCATTTTAGCAACTCGTAATGTGCGTCAGTTTATTGAGGAAACTAAACAGATCTGCCGAAACTCTAAAAAACTTGCTGGTTTAGTTACAGTCTCTTTCTTAATCAGTATTAACTGGTGGGTGTATATTTGGGCGGTTAATAGCGGTCACATTGTAGAAACCAGTCTTGGATACTATATTAACCCGCTGGTTAGTGTCTTACTGGGGATCATTGTTTTGAAAGAAAAATTGTCTTTATGGCAAAGCTTCTCATTTCTGTTGGCGGCAAGCGGTGTACTTACTTTAACGGTGAATTTTGGCATGATTCCTTGGATATCTTTATCGTTAGCCTTTTCGTTTGCTTTTTATGGCATGTGTAAAAAGATTCTTAATATTGGAGCGGTAACGGCTACTACACTGGAAACACTTATTGTGTTGCCATTTGCAGCAATATATCTGTTACAGTTAGAGGCACAGGGAAGGGCCGCTTTTAGTTTGGCTGCGCCAACTACTGCTGCCTTATTGATAGGAGCGGGTGCAGTCACTGCTATTCCGTTATTGCTGTTTGCCAGCGGTGCAAATCGATTGCCGTTAAGCTTGCTGGGCTTTACTCAGTATTTGTCACCGACAATTGCTTTGGCAGTGGGAGTCGTATTATATCATGAACCGTTTACCAATACACATTTGACTGCGTTTAGCTTAATATGGATGGCGCTAGGGATATTTTCCTTTGCCAAGACCAAGGTGTTTGTTAAGGGGGAGCAGCGAATTATTGGCTGGTTCAGGGAGCAACAATGCCGGCATGAAAATTATTAAGTGAGGTCAATTATGAGCAAAACTATAGTATTAGCCGAGAAGCCTTCTGTAGGCAGGGACTTAGCTAGGGTACTGAATTGCAATACTAAAGGAAATGGTTATTTTGAGGGACAAAAATATATTGTTACATGGGCACTTGGGCATCTGGTAACACTGGCAGATCCTGAGGCCTATGACGAAAAATATAAAGTTTGGCGGCTGGAAGACTTACCTATGCTGCCCAAGGAACTCAAACTGGTTGTTATTAAACAGACAAGTAAACAATTTCATGCTATCAAAGAACAGCTATTACGCAAAGACGTTAATGAAATCGTTATTGCTACCGATGCCGGTCGCGAAGGTGAACTTGTGGCCAGGTGGATATTGGAGAAAGCGCATGTCAATAAACCGATCAAACGATTATGGATTTCTTCGGTTACCGATAAGGCCATTCGGGATGGTTTTAACCATCTGAAACCCGGAAAACAGTATGAAAATTTATATGCTTCGGCAGTAGCTCGGGCTGAGGCTGACTGGCTTGTTGGTATTAACGCTACTCGGGCCTTGACTACCAAGTACAATGCCCAATTGTCTTGTGGACGGGTCCAGACACCGACACTGGCTATTATTGCTGCCAGAGAAGCCGAGATAAAGAATTTCCAGCCGCGTACCTATTATGGAATCACGGCTACTGCTGAACGACTGAAGTTAACCTGGCAGGATAGTAAAACCAAGGACAGTAAAACCTTTGACAAAGAGACTTGTGAGAGGATTATCAAAACAATAACCGGCAAACAGGCGGAAATCATTGAGGTACATAAAGTAACCAAGAAAATTTTTTCGCCAGCTTTATATGACTTAACGGAACTTCAGCGAGATGCCAATAAAATTTTTGGATTTTCGGCAAAAGAAACTCTGTCCATTATGCAGAAATTATATGAAACCCATAAAGCTTTAACCTATCCGCGGACTGACTCGCGCTATCTTTCCACAGACATTATTGAGACCCTAAAAGACAGGGTCAAGGCATGTGATACCGGCCTCTATTCTCGCCAAATCCTGAAAATATGGAAAGGGCCCATTAAGGCTGGCAGTCATTTTGTTGATAACAGCAAGGTATCAGATCATCATGCCATTATTCCTACCGAGCAGCCGGTTGTGTTGGCTACATTAACGGATAAAGAAAAGAAAATTTATGATTTAGTTGTAAAACGGTTTCTGGCAGTATTGCTTCCGCCGTTTGAGTATGAACAGACAACAATTAAAGCACAAATTGGCAGCGAAATATTTATCGCTAAGGGAAAGACTGTGCTATCGCTTGGCTGGAGAGAACTTTATCATAGTCTAGATGAAGAAGAGGGCGGTGATGATATTGCAGAACAACTGCTGCCCAGCCTCCATAAAGGTGAAAGATTGCCAATATCTGCGGTTTCATTGACAAAAGGTGAGACCAAGCCTCCGGCTCCCTTTACTGAGGCGACATTACTGTCGGCTATGGAAAATCCAGTAAAATATATGACCGGGGAAAGCCAGGCACTCAAACAGATTATTGGCGAAACCGGAGGACTCGGTACAGTTGCTACCAGAGCCGATATTATCGAAAAATTGTTTAGCAGTTTTGTGATTGAGAAAAAGGGCAAAGATATTTTTATTACCTCCAAAGGCAAACAACTGTTGGAGTTAGTACCGGAAGAACTGAAATCCCCGGCTTTGACTGCTGTATGGGAACAGAAATTAAGTGCCATTGCCAAAGGACAGTTATCAAGACAGGCGTTTATTGCGGAGATAAAAGATTATACGAAAGCCATTATTAATGGTATAAAAAACAGTAAGGAACAATTTAAGCACGACAATCTCAGCCGTACTCGCTGTCCGGAATGTGGCAAGTACTTGCTGGAGGTCAATGGCAAACGAGGAAAAGCATTGGTTTGTCAAGATCGCGAATGCGGTTACCGGAAACAGATGTCTCAGACTACTAATGCCAGATGTCCCCATTGTCACAAACGGCTTGAACTTAGAGGTGAAGGTGAAGCACGGACATTGGTGTGCAGCTGTGGTTACCGTGAGAAATTTGCAGCCTTTATAGAGCGCAGAAAGAACGAAAAAGATGCAAAAGTCTCGAAAAAAGATATAGCACGCTATCTTAAGCAGCAGTCAGATGGCCAGCCGTTTAATACGGCACTCGCTGAAGCACTTGCTAAGCTTACATTACACTAACGGATGAATCAGAAGTAACCAAAGGCGGTAGGTTTATGAGTCGGGAGATATTAATAATTCGATTAAGCTCAATCGGTGATGTTATCCATTGTACACCGGTAGCCAGATCATTGAAAGCAGCCTGGCCTGATTGCAAAATTACCTGGCTTGTCGGCGAAGTCTGTGCGGACCTTCTTAAGAATAATCCGTATGTGGATGAAATCATGGTCTGGTCGCGGGAAAAGTTTGAGAAATCTCTCAAGTCATATGAGTTTGGTCAGGCGCTTACCCTCTGGCAGGATTTGCAGCAACAACTGGCGGCAAAGTCTTTTTATGCCGTACTTGATATTCATGGCTTGTTTCTTACAGGAATGATAGCTAAACAGGTAAGGACTGAGCGACGCATCGGCATGCGTGATGCCAGAGAACTCAATCCGCTGTTTATGACTGAGAAAACAGCACCGCTAGGAACCCATATTATTGATAAGTACCTGGGAGTCTTGACTGCCCTGGGAATTCAGCCAACCTGCCGCGAAATGACACTGGTTGTGCCGGAGGATGCCCGGGAGTTTGTCAAAGAATTTTTTCATCAAGAAAATGTGATGCTAGGGGACAAGCTTGCCATACTGGTTCCCGGTACAACTTGGAAAACTAAGAATTGGCCGCCAGAACACTTTGCCATGGCGGCGCAAAAGCTTGCCAAAGATTTTAAGATCCTCTTATGCGGCGGCAAAAGTGAGTTAGCTTTGGGGCGAGAAATTATGGCTAAGGCTGGTGTGCCGGTGATCAACGCGATTGGCCAGACCCGTTTGTTGGAAATGGCGGCTATGCTTGAACGTGCAACCATAGTTATAGCCGGGGATACTGGGCCGCTGTATATGGCTGCTGCTTTAGGGACGCCGACAGTATCTATCTTTGGTCCGACCAATCCGAATACTTATGTACCGCCTGGCAGGGGGCATGCTTTTGTCTATAATTTGCAGCCCTGTTCTTTTTGCCACAAAACCAAATGCCGGTTTAATAGTATTAATTGCATGGCCAGTGTACAGCCGGAAGCAGTCGTAAGTGAGGTCTATAAAGTATTGCAAAAGCGGTAAGTTAGTCTTTTTACTTCGTGACAGTATTCTTTTTTCATGTATTGTTGTCAAGTGTTGAAACATATTTTAATTTGTTTCATAGATTAAACTTTTTGGAACCATACGCCTAGCGTGTGGTTTTTTGCTTACGCAAATAAAAATATCGCCCAGCAAAGACTGATACTGGGCGATACTTTGAAACTTCAGGAACGGAATTTACCTGAGCAAAATCAGGTGCTATGTTTCATTTTCAAAGACTTATATTTAGCTACACCGTATTCAATAGCAACAAACAATACTGGAACAAGGAAGATACCCAGGCTGGTAGCTACGATCATCCCGCCGACAACGGTTGTACCAAGTGCTGAACGGGCGGCAGCACCGGCTCCTGTTGACAATGCCAAAGGAATGCAGCCTAAAATGAAGGCAAATGAAGTCATCAAAATTGGCCGTAGTCTGAGTTTTGATGCTTCAATGGCTGCCTGTACCGGGTCCATGCCTTTGTCAGTTCTGACTTTGGCATATTCAACGATCAAGATAGCATTTTTGGCTGCCAGACCGATAAGCATAACCAGACCAATCTGCATGTAAACGCTATTTTCCATTCCACGAGCATAGATAAAGAGAACTGAGCCTAAAATGCCTGTGGGTACTGATAAAAGTACGGCAAAAGGTACACTCCAGCTTTCATACAAGGCTGCTAAGCACAAGAACACGAACAGCAGCGCAAAACCGAAAATAATGGGGGTCTGACCACTGGAAAGCTTTTCTTCGCGGCTTAAATCAGCCCATTCGTAAGTGAAGGTTTGGGGCAATACCTCGGCTGCAACTTCTTCTAAAGCCTTCATGGCTTGACCTGAGCTGTAGCCTGGAGCCGTGGTGGCATTAATTTGCATTGCAGGGTAACCGTTATACCGTTTAATCAGTGTCTGACCAGTAGTGGCAACCGGCGTGATGAGTGTATTTAGCGGTACCATGGTGCCGGCTGAGCTCCGCACATAGAAGAAACGGGTTGCATCCACATCAGAGCGGAATTCCGGTTCAGCCTGAAGCATAACCTTATAAGTACGGCCAAATCTGTTGAAGTCATTTACCTGAACACCGCCCAGGAAGGTTTGCAGGGTAGTAAACACATCTTGGACAGGTACACCTAACGCTTTGGCCTTTTCTCTGTTTACTTCATAACGATAGGAAGGTGTGTCTGCCCGGAAACTTGATTGTACCATAGCAATTTCCGGACGCTTTCTGGCGGCTTCTATAAACTGCTTAGAAACATTGCTCATTTCCTCTACCGGAGCGCCGCCTCTGTCCTGAATCATTAAGGTTAAGCCGCCGACGCTACCAATACCCGGCAGGGCAGGTGGGTTAAAGGCAATAACCGTAGCTTCGGGTATACTGCTTACCTTACTCATAGCTTGCTTCAGAATGGAATTTAATTGTGTTTCAGGGGTTGTGCGGTCTGCCCACGGTTCCAAACCAGCAATTACCATGGCGCCGTTGGGTTTAGGACCACCTGCCAGGATATCAAAACCGGCTATTTCCCCGCTGGTTTTTACTCCAGGCAGTGACCGGTAAATTTCACCGACCTGCTTGGCGATGGCCCGGGTACGGTTCATATTAGCCCCCTCCGGCAGAGAGACAACCGATAACATGAAGCCCTGGTCTTCATTAGGGACAAATGTGGACGGAATAACCCGCAGCATGCCGACACACAATATGGCAATTACGACTAAGCCTACCCCCCATAGTTTGGCGCGGCGAATTGAACTGCGAACTCCATCCGAGTAGTTTGCGGTAATTTGCTCAAACCATCGGTTGAAGCGGTCGAAAAATCTGCCCATAATGCCAGTGCGCGGTTCACCGGTATATGGCTTTAAGATCAGGGCGCATAATGCTGGTGTTAATGATAGAGCTACAATCGCCGACAAGGCCATGGAAACAGCAATGGTTAAGGCAAATTGCTTATAGAGAACGCCAGTTGTTCCAGTGAAAAAGGCAACAGGAATGAACACAGAAGCAAGCACGAAGGCGATAGCGATAACAGGACCGGATACATCTTCCATGGCCCGGATCGTGGCTTCCTTGGGGCTTAGGCCAGAATACCGCATGTGATGCTCAACGGCCTCCACAACAACAATGGCATCATCTACAACCAGACCAATGGCCAAAACCATGGCAAACAGCGTAAGGGTATTGATGGAGAATCCTAATACTACAAAGGCGGCAAAGGTTCCGATCAAGGATACAGGCACTGCGAGCATGGGAATCAGGGTTGCCCGCCAATTTTGCAGGAATAGGTAAACAATAACCAATACTAGCACAAGGGCTTCCAAAAATGTGTGAAGAACCTTCTCCAGCGATTCCCTAATATATTCCGTGCTATCGTTAAGGATGCGATATTCCATATCAGGCGGGAAACGCTTGGCTGCATTTTCAATGACTTGTCGTACAGCGCTAATTGTTTCTAATGCGTTGGCATCGGTGGTGAGCTGGACGGCAAACACAACTGCATCCTTGCCGTCAAAACTACTTTTAAATGAGTTATCTTTAGAACTAAGTTCAACTGTGGCAATATCGCCTAAGTATATAGCCGATCCATCCGGCTGCATACGAATGATAACTTTTTTAAAATCTTCTTCGGTGACTAAACGGCCTTGCACACTGGCCGTGTATTGGAATTCTTGTTCCGGTATCGAGGGAAGCTGACCAATGGTACCGGCAGGTGCCTGCACATTTTGCTCTTTGATGGCATTGGCAATGTCAGAAGCCGTAATCCCCAATTGGGCCAACTTATCAGGTTTGAGCCAAATCCGCATACTATAGTCGGTGCCATATTCGGCAACATCACCGACACCCTTAACCCGTCGAATGTCATCAATGATGTTGATACTGCCGTATGTCTTAAGGAACACACTATCATAGCTGCCCTCTGGCGAAACAAGCGCAAAGTACAAAGCCGTGTCAGGGGAAACTTTACGCGTTGTTACGCCCATAAGCTGCACATCCTGAGGTAAGCCGGCGTTAGCCTGAGCTACCCGGTTTTGGGTGTACATGGTTACCATATCAGGATTTTGTCCTAATTCGAATTTGAGATTGAGCGAATAGCGACCGGTGTCGGAACTGGTAGAGGTCATAGCAACTGCACCTTCTACACCGTTGGCCTGCTGTTCGATAACTTGCGCTACCGTTTTTTCCACGACATCAGCGTTGGCGCCGGTATAGATGGTACTGACGCTAACCTGCGGCGGTGTAATTTGTGGATATTGGGCGATTGGCAGGAAAAAGGCGGCAATACCGCCTATCAATGTAATGAGAATTGCAATAACAATTGCGAAGATGGGTCGATTAATAAAAAACTTTGCCATGAACCAGCCTCCTTACTTAGTGCCTGGAATAGTTAGATCGTTTAGTCCGATCATAGTGATTTTAAGCGGTGAGCCTGGCTGAGCTTTCGCAAATCCTTCGACAACAACAATCTCCTGAGGAGTAAGCCCTTCTTCAACAATTTGTAAATTGCCAACTTTTGGGCCTAACTTAACTGGTTTGGTGACTGCTTCATTATTGGTACCAGCAACAGTGACAAAGGTTTTGCCTAGCATTTCTTGAACAGCCCGCTGGGGAATCAGTAATGCGCCTTTACGGGTTTCGGCAACGGCCACAATTCTGGCAAACATACCAGGGACCAGTAACCGATTGGGATTAGCAAACGTGGCTTTCATGGTTAAGGTACCGGTTTGATTGGCCAACCCCCGGTCAATTTGTTCCAGTTTACCGGTAAGAGGGTATTCACTGCCATCGCTGAGAATTAGCTTAAGCGTTTGTCCCCAAGCATCAGGGGAATTACCTATTTTAGTAAATTTAAGATATTCATTTTCACTCATACTAAAGCGCACTTGTATGGGGTCGACGGTTGAGACCGTTGCTAGTACGGTATCGCCGGCCTTAACATATTCGCCGACACTTAAGAGGTTGACGCCAATCCGGCCATCAATTGGCGATACAATTAAAGTATCTGACAAATCCTTCTGCGCTTGCTCTAGTTTTGCCTGGTAAGCTTTTACTAGAGCTTCTGCTTGTTCGGCCTGTGACATCGCAGTATCCAAAATCTGAATGGCTATGCCACCTTGGCTTGCTAGATTTTTGTAGCGCGCAACATCACGTTGAATATTGCTAAGTGAAGCCTGAGCTTGCGCTACCTGAGCCT
>NZ_JBYKYF010000045.1:4288-14595 GCF_057736855.1 Sporomusa sp. | reverse complement strand
GTATGTAACAGGTGTATCCTGCTGAATAACCTGCATAGCCTTGACTGCGACTTCCTGTGGTGGACGGGCAGTTTGTTGTTTGCTGCAGCCTGCTGTTACCAATAAAAGTAATACAGCCAGCCAGATAATGCTTTTTCGATTAACCATAGTGTTCTCCTCCCGTTAGGTATGAAATTATTTAGCTAATACACCATGTAAATAGATTTCAAGTGCCTGTGATATATATTGCTCAGCAATGTCTTCTGTGTTTGGCAGCAGATCTTTGCAAAAATGCTGCGACGTAAATGATACATTTAATATTTTCATGAGCGACACAGCTGCAAAGTTCGGCTCAATATCAGCGCGGAATTCGCCTTTGCTCACTGCATCCATAATACAGCCCTTCAAAAAAATGTGAAGACGATTTGCTGCGGCTTTTACTGTGCTATCAAAATATTTGGTTGGGTTGAAAATTTCAACAAAAAAAAGACGATCTATGTAGGGGCTTTCTTTATAGGCCACAAGCAACATAGTAGCAAAACGTCTAATCTTCATAACCGGAGAAATATCTTCTTTACTGATAACATCAATTATGTTTTCAAGTATGGCTAACTGCTTTTCCAGTATATAAGCATACAAATTCTCTTTGCCACCGAAATAATAAGAAATTAGTGCAATATTTACGCCTGCAGCATCAGCCAACTCCTTAACTGAGACAGCCGCTAAACCTTTCGTTGCAAACAAAGGAACAGCAGCTTCAATAATTTTATTAACAGTTGGCTTTTCTGTGCATATTTTTACGTTCGTTGTATTCACCTACTTTCCTAGCATTTCTATTCTGGCTTTTTAAATATTAATTTAAAATGTGAGTTTAATTATATTATATAATATAATTCATGTCTACAATATACCAAAAAAATATTACAAAAAGAATTGAAGCCCAAATCCAGCAAGGCAAACAGAAAACGACGCAGCAGTCAGAAGGTACTGTACAGGATAATTCTGTAACGAATGAAAAAGCAAAACAAGTTTCGGCTCAAATTCATCTGGGACAAAACGTAGATTAGCCGTATAAAACAAAACAGGGATGCAGTCTTATTGCATCCCTGTTTTTATTAGCGATGGGTTCTATTATCGTTGGTATTCCTATTTTTGAACTTATCCCACAGAAAACGTCCGACCATAAATATCGCAGCAAGTAAGATGACATTGAATAACATGCCCATTATGCTGGCAAACATACCTGCTTCACCAAAGCCGAATAGGCTGCCAAGCATACTGCCTAGCAGCATGCCACCGCCGAGAAGTCCGGCAGTACGCAGAAACCCGCTACCAGTATTAGCTTGTTGTGCAGGCTGAGAGGTTTGGGAATTTGGTTTAGCTGCAGGCGTTGGCGCTTTTTCACTATAGCTTTGCGCTGGGGCGGATGGTTTATAGTTGCTAGTGGTGTTGTTTTTAGTCGGGGCGGATTGGGTTGTGGGGGGTTTCATAGATGGGGCTTTCATGCTTTTAGAACCACCGATGGCTGCAAAACTTACAGCATGAAATGCAAACATAAAGACAAAAGTTAGTAATAATAATCTTTTCATTAGTTGCTTACTCCTCCTTGTAGGTTTTTACATCTTCAGGGAAAGTGTATATTTCGGCTAAAGTAGGCAGCTCTCCAGATAAGTAGCGATCAATATCATGGACATCAATATAAAAGGTACAGGCTACTTCCAAGTAACCTTGTTCTTTGCCTTGGCTGAGATCGCGAATGGCCATCAGGCGTTCGCGGAGAGCTAAGCAGTCTTGATGGGATGCTGTTACGTTGAGGGTTGCGAGGGGAATGCCATATTCCCTTAGAACATCTTGCAAGGTCATTCTTTCTGACATATTGTAACCACCACTTTGTCCTAGTTTAACCCGTTTTGGGGTTTTGACACCAACAATGTAATATGAAACTTAAAAAAAGTCAAGAGAAATATAGTTAAAGGGTGACTGGTGCTAGACAGTCTTGTATAATAGGATAGAAAGCAAAATAAATGTAGGCAAGTGAGGTTATATATTGCGTAAAATTGTAAAAACAACCGAAAATGTTATTACTCCCGTGGAGCCTCGGCGTGCTGCTATTTTAGGAGATGAAAGTCTGGTAGATGTGCGATTTGTGGAAAATCGTAGTGAGGCGGCTGGATGGCTGTATGAATATGAGGTAATTGGAGAAGTCGGCAAAGTAGAAAAGTTTTTGGCCCGATTAAGGGATATAGAGCGCAAACTTGGTTAATCCTGGTGAGCCTGGCTTTTTTGCAATAACCATTTGGTAACAGGGACACCAACGAGTAAAATAAATAGCAACCGAAATAATTGAAAGGCAATCACGGTGGCTAAATCGGCGTTGGCTGACATGGCAGTTAACCCCATCTCCGACATACCGCCTGGGGCCATGCTGATAAATGCAGTTACAAACGACATAGGATATACCAGGGAAAAGCCGTAAGAAATGCCTAACAGCACGACAATTATTGTAAGTACAGTAATAAGATTGACGAAAGCAATGGTTTTCCAATTGGTTAAATTCTTAAAGTCAACATCATACCCCATACGAATACCCACGAAAATCTGGGCTAAGGCTATAACTGAGGAAGGTAAAACCGGTGCCTCTATGCCAGCTAAGACTAAAGCCGCTGTTCCTAGGACTGGTGCGAGAACATATACGTTGGATAATTTTGCCCAGTTGCCTAGCTTGATTAGGGTTACAATTACTAGGAGAAAGAGGGCCAGTAATGGAAGTTGTTCGCTTCCCATGGGCGTCACTCGCTGACTGGTAGCCGGATTAATTTGTTCGGCAATGCCATGCAGTGCCAGAAAGGGAATAACAAATACGACGGTAAGTACCCTAACGGTCTGCATAAGAGTAACAATGGAAGCATTAGTTCCTTTGGTTTCTTCGCAGATAACCGACATTTGGGACAACCCTCCCGGGAGGCTGCCAATCAGGGAGTTAGCTAGGCCAATTTTGGTATACTTTCCTGCCAAATAACCTGTACCTAGACAAAGGGCAATCAGTGATGTTGTCATTGTCAGCATAAGGGGTAATTGCAACAGCACTTGTTTGCCAACTGTAGGAGTAAAAGGGCTGCCCATCATATATCCTAAGACAATCATGCCGATATTGCGTAGTTTTCTTGGCCAATAAACAGCTTTTTTTAAACCAGTTTTCCAAATAAGAGTTATAATCAGTGGGCCTAACGTCCAGGGCAAAGGTATATGCAGCAGGTTAAACAACACACCGCCAACTGTGGCTAGGATAAAAATAGATAAAGCTTGTTTGTACATGGATTCACCTTGTTTCATGTAATGTATATACGTTTATGCATTTTTTATTTCGTCTGATCATATAATAGCATTTTACTTCTAAAGTGGAAATACGACATAACATTTAACAAAACGTGGAAAAGGCTCACTTAAAGTAAATTTAGTTCTCATCAGCCACCAACATACATCAATCTTGGCATCAACCGTTAATGAATTTAGATTTTGTAGAAGCCTGAAAAATTGTTTGAAATAGGGAGTGGGGCAGTTGCAACAAATAACGCTAGCAGACGTATTAGAAGCAAAAGAACGCTTGGCTAATCTTCAGACTGAACTGCGCGGTCGTTATCAATTACCGATAGTTAGTTTTACTGCTAATATTCCCGGGGCTGTTAAAGACAGTCCGGTGATCCGACAACTGTTGCGAACGGCAGTCGATTGTTTTAGGACTGTTGCCCAGGACAACAGCTACGCTATTTTGGAAGAGCGGTTTGTCTATTGGCCAACAGGGCCGGTAGCTGTACTTGTTGTGGACGGTAACCCGGATGATATTAAGCTGTCCTGTATTACGATCGAAGAATCTGGTTTTCATGCCAGGCTGTTTGATATAGATGTGTTTGCGGCAGACGGAAGGCAACTTTCCCGTAGCGCTTTGGGGCATACGGAACGTACCTGTTTTCTGTGCGGTGAGCCGGCAGTCATATGTCGCCGTTCAAACAAGCATAGCAGTGAAGAAATTAAGCATAATGTTCAGGCCAGATTGACAGCGTTTGCCGCAGTGGCGGTCAATCCCTGGCCCAAAGTAGTTTGGAATATAGGCTCATGGGCTATAGAAGCCATGTTAATGGAAGCCGCCTGTACGCCGGCTCCAGGATTGGTTGATCGGGATAATGCAGGGGCACACCAGGATATGGATTTTTTCACGTTTCTGATGAGCAGCAGTGCACTGGCTGGCAGTATGTTCCGCTGTGCTGCCGCCGGGTACCAGCATAATGGGCTACCGACAGAATTATTGCCCATACTGCGGTATATTGGCAAAGACGGTGAGCAGCAGATGTTGGAAGCTACCAAAGGCGTGAATACCCAAAAAGGATTGCTGTTTTTGTTAGGTATTTTGGCTGCTGCCGCTGCCTATACTATCAGAAACCAAGCGGCGGCTGTTACCGCCGAACAAATTTTAGATACGGTTGCTGTGATGACCCAAGGTATTGTAGCGAGAGAACTTGCAGGATTGGCGACAGATCAATCAGCAAAATTGACAGCTGGTGAAAAACTATATCTGCGTTATGGTGTTACAGGGATTCGCGGTGAAGTAGAAGCAGGGATACCTAGCGTTCGGGAATATGGTCTGCCGGTATTAAAACAGGCACTGGCTGCGGGGTTGTCTTTAAATGATGCTTTGGTACATACGCTAATGAGTTTAATGACGGTTGTTGAAGATACTACGATTTTAAATCGCCATGACATGGAAGTGTTGCTTGCTGTACAACAACAGGCAAAGGGGATAATGGCTTGTGGCGGAATGATGTCTGATACTGGCAGAGCGCAAATTGCTGCCTTGGATGAAACCTTTATTGCCAGAAATATTAGTCCCGGCGGTGTCGCCGATTTATTAGCCGCTACTTACTTTCTCTACTTAATCGAAACACATTCGGTAGGAATGGCGGTGAGGATATGAGCGACAATGTACTTATAGCATGTATATTAACGTTAATAGCCGGGTTGTCAACAGGTTTGGGAGGGGTATTAGCTCTTCTTGTAAAACAGAACAATGCCAGACTATTATCTGTTGGACTAGGTTTTTCTGCCGGCGTAATGATTTATGTATCTTTTGTGGAGCTTTTGCGTCAAGCAGAGGTTTCTTTAGTAGTTAATATGGGTGACCCTATGGGCAAGTGGATAACGGTTGTCAGTTTTTTTGGCGGCATATTTCTATCCATATTGCTTGACAGATTGGTGCCTGAACACATGAGTTATCATGAGGTGAATGTGAACACTGCGCCGTCAGCCCAGTCAACAGCGACAGAAAAGTTGCAGCGGATGGGTCTATTTACTGCTTTTGCCATTGCATTGCATAATTTTCCTGAGGGTTTGGCTACCTTCATTGGGGCTTTGGACGATCCGACTTTAGGTGTATCATTAGCAGCCGCGATTGCAATTCATAATATTCCCGAGGGTATGTCGGTGGCTCTACCCATCTACTATGCTACAGGAAATACCCTTCAAGCCCTTGGATATTCGTTGTTATCTGGCCTGGCAGAACCTATTGGCGGGATAGCCGGATATTTGATTTTAAAATCGTTTTTTAATGAAATGGTTTTGGGAGTTACTTTTGCGGCAGTAGCTGGAATTATGGTATATATATCGCTGGATGAATTGCTGCCGATGGCCCGCGAATCAGGTACAGGCCATAGTGAAATGTTTGGCTTAGTGTCAGGGATGCTGCTCATGGCTGTCAGTCTATTGTTGCTGTAAGTACAGTCCAGTACAGTTTTTAGCTATAGTGGCGAAGCGTTTTCGGTTAACAAAAATGCTTGTACGCAAGCTCGTCCGATGGAGGGTGAGCTTTTATTCACATACGGATGACAAGAAACAACTGCAGGATTTTTAGGTAAAATAAAACGAGATTGTCAAGCAAGTACTTGCATAGAGCAATCTCGTTTGTTTATGTCAATATAATGTGCAGTTACACTCTTTTGGACATAAATACCTGAATATTAGCAGCCTGCATGTTAGTGGTCAGTTAACTTTAGTTCTCCAGGCCCGCCTTCAGTCCAGACCGTGATAAACACCTGGCCATTTTCGCGAAAAGCTCGCAATAGTTCGCAATGCCGCAGGATGGCAAAATTTTTCTCAAGCTGTAACCGGGATATGCCGAGTTTCTGCATGATTTGCTCATGCGTAACTGGTCCTTCGGTTTGGACGTAATGGTAAAGGGATTTTTGCAAATCGGTTAGGCCGTCGGTACCTTGCTGACCAGCTGCTTTTCGGAAAGACTTGGCGCTATACACGGCAGCTACATCACAACTACGCGGCGGTTCGAGCAATTCTACATAACAATCTTCACATAACCTCTGTCCTCGATAAGTTACTTCTTCGCCAGCCGGAATGTCTGTATTGCATTTTTGACAAACCATAGTTATCCTCCTACAACTAGGTAGTATCGTTAATTATAACAATTTTACCATAATGAAAATATGGAAGCAAACAGCAAATGGCAGGTTTAGGAGGGTGTGGCTGATAAAAAGTGGGGTTACGAACAATACTACCAATAAGCAACCGAAAACTGTTATTGGAGAGAGAAGTGTATGCCGGAAAAACCATTTGATAAATTAGTATTTGAAAAAGTCCAACGCGCCGATCTTGGTCAATTGGAGAATTTATTTACCAGCGCGTTTGCCGACGAAGTAGATATTGACCAGGTAAAGCGTCGTATCCGTCGTGCGAGACAATTTTATTATCTTCTAAATCCGTTAAGCAGGTTTTCGGTGTGGATTAAAAACCATTTTAACATTTATGTAATAAAAATTAATGACAAATTAGCAGGTTTTCTCCAGGTATCTTATTTGAACTCTACCCAACTGCATATTGATTACATTGCTTTCAGCAAAGAGTACCGGGGACAAGGCTTAGGTAAATGGGTTCTGACTAAGTTATTTTCTCAGGTAACAGATGTTCATCATTTGGATGTTGTTCTAGAAGTACGTGAAGGTAACAGGGCATACAATCTCTACAAACGGTTGGGTTTTCAAGCGATGACCCAAATCCTGCATTACCAGTTACGGCCGGATAGTGAGTATGTATTGCCGCAAGCTGAGAGTTTGCCGGAATTTAAAAAGCTCACCAGTCTAGACCGCAGAAAATTATTTAATTTATATCTGGAATCGGTGCCATGTAATTTGCGCCAAGTCATTAAACGGACATATCAGGAATTCGATCCCAGTATGATGGTCAGACACTTGGAATGGGCGAAAAATTATCTCATGCGCAAACAAAAACATGACTATGTTATTGAACAAGACGGCAAATTAGTTGCCTGGTTAAGTGTCAATAGTTATCTCAAGGTAAACAGCCACGTAATCAGTCTTACGTTGCATCCTGAATATGAATCATTACGCCAAGGACTACTGGTTAAAGCTATTCAGCTTGTGAGCGAACACTTTGGTCAAGGAATTATCAGTACAACGATTTATAGTGACGATCCTGGCAAACAAGTGGCACTAGAACGGTTGGGTTTCAAAAGAAAATTGGCATATTACCTGATGTTTCGACCTGCGGCGTCAAATCAGAATGCACCAAGGAAATCGGCTATCTCCATAACTAAGACAGTCGCTATGCATCGCAGGCGTGGTAATCGACGTAATGTATAATCACGTAGCTATTGTTTACCTACAAAAAGCTGGCGCCAGTGGCGAATTTGTAGGAAGGATATATTTACCTTTTCCGTCTTATTTGGTATAGTAATATACCAATAAGATGAAAGTCAGGTGAGACTATGTTTCCAGTTATGCGACGAATAGAACGGCAAACCAGCATGGAAAAGACTATTGAAATTTTGGAAAAAGGTGAATACGGGGTTTTGTCGACAGTAAACACCGCAGGTTATTCTTATGGTGTTCCGCTTAATTATTTTTATAAGGATGGATGTATTTATTTTCACTGTGCCAATGCTGGCCATAAACTTGACAATATCACAGCGAATAATAATGTGTCGTTTTGCGTTGTCGGACAAAAAAAATTATTGCCCGAAAAGTTTACAACAAGCTATGAAAGTGTAGTTGCCTTCGGGCAAGCGACAATTGTACAGGGGCAGGAAAAGGAAGAGGCCTTGCTTGGACTAATACACAAATATGCATCCGACCATTTGGCTGAGGGTAAAGAATATATTCAAAAGAGTAAGGACAAGACCGTGGTAATTAAAATTATTATAGAACATATGACTGGTAAAGTGCGACCACAGTAGGAGTCACAGCCATGACAGAGAATGAACTTAAACTTGCGATATGTCAAATTGGTAAACGAATGTATGAGAGTGGCTTTGTTGCGGCTAATGATGGCAATATTAGTGTTCGACTGAATACGGGTGAAGTTCTTACTACACCGACAGGGGTAAGCAAAGGTTTTATGACGCCTGACATGTTATTGACTGTTGATATGGAAGGCAATATTATTGCGGGTCAAGGCAGTTGGCGGCCGTCATCAGAGCTTAAGATGCACCTTAAAGTCTATCAGGAACGTCCTGACGTTCGTGCCGTTGTTCATGCACATCCGCCCTATGCTACCACATTTGCTATTGCCAGAACTCCATTGAATAAACCGATTATTGCTGAGGCTGTTGTTTCGCTGGGATGTGTGCCGGTAGCTGACTATGGCACTCCGTCTACCAGCGAGGTTCCTGCTGCAGTGGCTCCTTATTTGGAACATTTTGATGCTGTGCTGTTAGCTAATCATGGCGCCCTTGCTTGGGGAGACAGCTTGACTACTGCGTATCACAAACTGGAGTCGGTCGAATTTTATGCCAAGCTAACTTTTTTGTCCCTACAACTAGGAAACCCGGTTGAATTATCGTCTGCCCAGATTGAAACTTTGTACGATATCAGAGAAAAAATGGGACTATCAGGACGGCATCCGGCAAAAATATGCAATAAAAGCTGTGGTTTACCTTGTGGACGAAATTCTAACAACAATAAACACAGTTTGTAAATCATTTGCAACATGATTGTTGACAGTATTGTGAAGTTTTGGGATAATGTAGGCGAAGCATAGTGCATTTTGTGGCGGGATTTCACAGCACCGTAACAGGTCGTTAGTTTTTTAAAAACACCTGGTCATGGGCAGTAGCGTGCAAGACAGGTGGTAAACCAGTATTTTCTGCCCCCTGTTGTATAGTTTACCTATGCAACAGGGGTGTTTTTGTTTTGTTATTAGCAGGAGGGGTTGTTGTGGTCGAGGTTTGTAGTGAGCTTAACCGGTTATTACTGTTCCGTAATTTGTTAAACGATGGTGTGGTGAAAGGAATAGTAGCGTTACACGGGGATGCGCGAGAAGAATGTGACGAATACGCGCTGGCTGCTTACCTGATTGATTGGGCTGAAACAACAGGAGTGCCGGGGTATATTCCAGAAAACTATTTGTTAGGACTGATCGGATGTGATCACAATACCTTCAGCAGCACTGCTGAGAAGATGGACGTTAAGACTGAAAGCAGTTTGCTCAAGGCAGTTGTCCACGACATAAGAATATTAAAACAGCTATTGCTGGCAGTGAGACATGCACCATTTTCCGATGGCGTTCAGTCCATTATTAACGATTATCGGCCTGCTACAGGCAATCAGGCTTTAAAAGTGGGAAAATATCGGAATTTAGCTGTGCTCAGAGATTTGTTTTTTGATGTTGAAAAAAACTATACACCTTTGGAGGTGGCTATAGCGCTAGGAAAATATTATCGTCACAATGGTTGTGGCAAACTAGCTGGATATAGTGCGTTTAAATGGGATGGTCGACAACGGGAATTAGTGGGTATTGAACACACTGATCCGGTAAAATTGTGTGATATTATTGGCTATGATTATCAAAAAGCTGAGCTTATCCGTAATACTGAGGCTTTTATTCAGGGAAGGCCAGCTAACAATGTGTTATTGGTGGGGGCCAGAGGTACTGGTAAGTCGTCGTCAGTTAAGGCAGTTGCCAATCAGTATGTTGAGAAAGGTCTTAGATTGGTTGAGATTTCAAAAAACGACTTTAAAGATATTCCTGATATTTTGTCCATGCTGCGGCAATGGGGGAAAAAGTGTATCTTATTTATTGATGATCTGTCTTTTGAAGAATTTGAAGCAGATTATAAAATATTAAAGTCGCTGATTGACGGTGGAATCGAAGTTCGACCTGATAATGTTTTGATTTATGCCACCTCCAACCGCCGAAATTTAATCAAAGAGACTTGGGATGACCGTAGTGGCGATGAGCTGCATCGTCAAGATACGATTAATGAAAAGATTTCGCAGGCAGATCGTTTCGGGATTACTCTGTTCTACCCG
>NZ_JBYKYF010000045.1:0-4278 GCF_057736855.1 Sporomusa sp. | reverse complement strand
ATATTGCGCAAAAAAACGGCATACATTTGCCAAGTGCTGAGCTGCGGGCCAAAGCTCTGCGGTGGGAAATGTCCCATTCCGGGCGTTCAGGCCGCCTAGCGAAACAACTTGTTGATTATCTGGCCGGCGATAGCGTTGATTAAGTTTTGCCAATTTCGTAATGTAAGAAGAAGCATAGTGTTTGCATAAAGTAATGGGGGGTAATTTCATGAATGTTTTAGTGACAGGAGGCGCGGGATATATTGGTTCTCATACCGTGCGGCTATTGGAAAAAGCTGGTGCAAAAGTAGTTGTCTATGATAATCTGGTGACTGGTCACCGAGCTGCTGTTAAAAACAGCATATTTGTTAAAGGGGATATTTTTGAAAGTGATCGCCTAACTGATACTATCAAACGTTATGAAATCAATTCAGTGGTTCATTTTGCGGCCTATAGTCTTGTTGGAGTTTCGATGGTTAATCCGCGGGATTATTATCATAATAATGTCGCTGGAACCTTAAATCTGCTTAATGTTATGCTGGAAAATGGCGTGAACAAACTGGTATTTTCGTCAACGGCTGCTGTTTATGGTGAACCAGAAATTTCTCCAATAACCGAAAATGCACCTAAAAATCCTACTAACGTTTATGGAAGAACAAAACTCATTATGGAAAATGCTATGGCCGATTATTCACGTGCATATGGTCTGACCTATATTGCCTTGCGGTATTTTAATGCCTGTGGGGCTGATGCTGCTGGCGATATTGGCGAAGACCATCGTATGGAGACTCACCTAATACCGCTTGCACTCAAAGCCTGTCTGGGGAAAACCGATGGATTAAAAATTTTTGGCGAAGATTATCCCACCAAAGACGGGACTTGTGTGCGGGATTATATCCACGTTACTGATTTGGGACAAGCCCATGTGCTTGCGCTAAAAGCGTTATATAATGGCCACGGCTCTGATGTCTATAATCTTGGTAATGGTAATGGCTTTACCGTTAAAGAGATCATTGCAGCAGTAGAAGCGGTAACTGGTTTACCTGTGCCTAAAACGATAGCTCCCCGACGTGCCGGTGATCCGGCTGTGCTTGTTGCCAGCTCTGATAAGATTCGAAAAGATTTAGGCTGGCAGCCTGAATACACGGATATAAACAAGATTATTGCTACTGCTTGGCGTTGGCATAAAGCCAATCCAGAAGGATTTGCCGATTGAAGTGATGACTACTTTGCCTATTCACGAAGTCCTGCCTGAGCTTAAGGCTATATTACGTACACAGGGAAATGCGGTACTCATAGCGCCGCCTGGTTCAGGCAAGACAACCTGTGTTCCGCTGTCGCTTGTAAATGAAACTTGGTTACAGGGTAAGCGGATCCTGATGCTAGAGCCAAGGCGTTTGGCAGCGCGTGCTGCTGCCCGTTATATGGCTAACATGTTGGGGCAGCGGCCTGGAGAGACGGTTGGCTATAGGACTCGGCTGGATACCTGTGTGGGGTCCAAAACTCGTATTGAGGTCATTACTGAAGGTATTCTTACTCGGATGATACAAACCGACCAGGCGCTAGCTGGAGTTGGTTTGATTATATTTGATGAATTCCATGAACGGAGTCTGCATACCGATCTCGGTTTAGCACTGGCGTTGGAAGCGCAAGCTGTGTTGAGAGAAGATTTACGTCTGTTGATTATGTCAGCAACGCTTGAAGCTGAACCAGTGGCCGCGTTGCTTGGTAATGCACCAGTTATTTATAGTAGTGGACAATCTTTTCCGGTGGAGACTCACTACCTTAAACGGCGAACAGAAGACCAGCTGGAAAGTCTTGTTTCACAAGCTGTGTGTACGGCACTTGCTGACGGGAATAACGATATATTAGTGTTTTTACCAGGAGCTGGTGAGATTCGCCGAGTTCAAGCGGAACTTACCGCAAATGGTATAGCTAAACAGGTACGAATTGCGCCGCTTTACGGGAATTTGCCGCCAGAGGACCAGGATGCGGCCCTCTTACCAAGTCCTGACGGACAGCGCAAAATTATATTAGCCACCTCGATTGCCGAAACCAGCCTTACAGTAGAAGGAGTAGGCATAGTTATTGACAGTGGATTGATGCGAGTGCCGCGATACTCACCACGTACTGGACTGACAAGCCTGGAAACGGTAAGAGTATCCCGTCAGGCGGCAGAACAGCGCCGTGGTCGTGCCGGGCGTTTGGGACCAGGGATTTGCTATCGGCTTTGGACTAAGCAAGAAGATTTGTATTTAGAACCCAGCAATAGGCCAGAAATATTATCGGCTGATTTGGCAACGCTTGCGTTAGAATTGGCTGCTTGGGGTGTAAGCAGTCCTAACCAACTGCAATGGCTGGATCTGCCACCAGAATCCGCCTTTTTGCAAGCACAGTCATTGTTGCTGAAGTTAGGGGCGATAGAACCCAATGGCATGATTACTGCTCATGGGCGGTTAATGGCCCAGTCGGGCTTGCACCCACGCTTAGCCCATATGATCATCAAAGCGAAGGAAATAGGCTTGGGTCATGTAGCATGTGAGGTTGCCGCCATTGTAAGTGAACGCGATTTTCTGCAAAGTAATGGGGTAAGGCCTGATGTTGATCTGCGTCTCCGAGTAGAAGCTTTGCGTAACCAGGGCGGCAAGTATCGGGAAACATCGATTATCCGGCGTATTAAGGCCGAAAGTAGAAAATTAAAACAGGATTTTGGCATTACCCCAAATCAGCAAGATACGGTAGAGGATTGTGGATTAGTATTAGCTTTTGCCTATCCTGACAGAATTGGGCAGTTGCGCAGTAGCGGCCGGTTTCTCTTGGAGAGTGGGCGTGGTGCTAGTATGCATGAATCGCAGTTGTTGGCACACAGTCCGTATATTGTGGCTGCCGAATTAGACGGTCAGGGAGTCGACAGCCAGATTTTTTTAGCTGCGCCGCTACACTATGAAGAGTTAAAACGTCATTTTTCCCAACAGATAACGACTGAAACTGAGGTAGTCTGGGATAGGACTGCCCAGGCAGTACGGGCAAAGTGCTATGAACGGCTTGGGGCCATAATATTGAAGGAAAGTCCTTGCGTCAATGCTAATCCGGATGAAGTGATGGCAGCTTTGTGTAAGGGGATTGTTTTAGAAGGAATAGGTATTCTTCCATGGACCAAAGCGGCGCAGCAATTACGTCAGCGCATGTTATTTATTGCTCGTCATGCGGAAGGCTGGCCTGACGTTTCCGATGAAAAGCTGCTGGCAACGCTGGAAGGTTGGTTAGGTCCGTTTGTATATGGTCTAACAAGCCGGGCAGACATGGCCAAGCTGAATATGGTGTCTATTTTGGAAAACTTGCTGACTTGGCAGCAACGCCAGGAGCTTGATGAATATGCACCTACCCATCTGAGGGTGCCTAGTGGACAGCGGGTGGCGATAAATTACAGTAATCCGGAGTGTCCTATATTAGCGGTAAAATTGCAAGAACTGTTTGGACTTACCGATACTCCCTGCATTGCCGGGGGTAAAGTACCATTAACCATCCAATTGCTGTCACCAGCGCAACGTCCTGTACAGATAACACGAGATTTGAGGAGCTTTTGGCGTACGACTTATTTTGACGTCAAAAAAGATTTAATGGGACGTTACCCCAAGCACTACTGGCCAGATGACCCGTTAACTGCTGTGCCAACCCATAAGGTCAGACCAAGTAAATCATAATAATAAAAACGGTGTAATTATTATGACTTACAACTTTTTTATATTTGGTGGCAATTTGGCAGTTAGCACTAAATATTAATTATAAAAAGCTAAATAGGGTGCTTGACATAACGAATATGGTGTGCTAGAATAAATTCTGTCGTCAGCGGCAATGGCTATGGTGACTGTGGTGAAGTGGTTAACACGCCGGATTGTGGCTCCGGTATGCAAGGGTTCGATCCCCTTCAGTCACCCCATATACTTCTTTTAGTAGGGGCGTAGCCAAGTCGGTAAGGCAACGGACTTTGACTCCGTCATGCGTTGGTTCGAGTCCAGCCGCCCCTGCCATAGATTTGCAAGGTGCCTACTGTGGTAGCATTGAAGATATTCAATGGGTAGATTCCTTAGCAAGTTATAAAATAGTCGGTTTATGACAATGACCCACTAGCTCAGTCGGTAGAGCACCTGACTTTTAATCAGGGTGTCCCGCGTTCGAGTCGCGGGTGGGTCACCATCTTTTATTTGTTAGTAGCTAAATAAGCATAACAAATGAATACATCTGCGGGAGTGGCGGAATTGGCAGACGCACCAGACTTAGGATCTGGCGGGTAACCGT
>NZ_JBYKYF010000410.1:0-2185 GCF_057736855.1 Sporomusa sp. | reverse complement strand
GTCGGCGGTAATGGCATCGCCGAACACCAGCGTACCTTCTGTAAGCCCTCCTGGCAAAGGTACAATTTTTTCGCCTACGGTAGATTGTGACACCCGCGGTTTGGTAGCTGCGCTTTTTTCCCCATAGAATTCTGCCAACACATCGGTCTTGAATTTTTCAAAGCCAATACGTTCAATAAATTGTCCGATACGCTCAATGTCAGCGTGTTTCTGATAATAACGCATGACTATGTCAATTATTCGTAAGGCGTCATCATAAGTAAGACCTTCAATCAGTTTATCTGCCAACCTGGGATGAGAGCCGGCACTACCGCCAACGTAGACGTCCCAGCCTGCATCCGTACCGATGACGCCGACATCTTTGATAATCGCTTCTGAACAAGAGTTAGGACAGCCTGACACCCCCATTTTTATCCGGCTGGGCATTTCTTTTTTGATATATCGCTTATCTAATTCCAATCCGAGTTTTATACTGTCTTGTTTACCCCGTTTGCAAAAAGCACTGCCTGGGCAAATTTTAATACTACGCACGCAGTTGGCAAAACCTAATGCCGGCTGCATACCCAAGTCTTGCCAGACAGCTTCAATATCTTCGGCTTTTAGCCCGGTAATCATAATGCGCTGAGCTGAGGTCAGCTTCATGGTTCCACCATATTTCTTAGTAACATCTACGTATTTCTGCATAACTTCCGGCTTAATGAATCCACCAGGTACATGTGGAGTTATGGCATACGTCCGTTTTCCATCTCTAATTTTTTGTAAGTTTGCCCCTTTTGGCAGCATGGCTGCCACCTCCTTTATTCACCTATATTTCACCACAGGATTTTACTGATTGCCTGATTCACCGTTACGCTGAGCCTTTTCATAAATGGTATCCATGAATTTGATTAAGGGATTGATCTTAACAATGGTATGTGCCCCTTTCATCCAAACCTGCTGCCGAAACACTTCAATAACTTCTTCGCGGGTAGCTCCATGATTCAGCGCTTTTAATAATTCCAGTTTGGCACGAATATCATCATCACCGTAAACAGCAGTAGCCAATGCCATCAGATAGCGGTACTTCAACGGGATAACACCCTCGCCCCAAATAATATGGTGATATTCGCTGATCATTTTCTGCATATCTTCTCCTAAATCACCTGCTCCCATACCGCAGGGAGGCACAAAACCAAATTGCTTTTTAAATTCAGCAATCATTTGCTGTTTATCAAAATTAGCCATACGTTTTATCTCCTTAGTCTGTTTTATTTCTTGAACCAATTATATTACAGCTCCTGTTTCCATTTCGCTGCCCAATGTCACAGATTGGCGTGATTCTCATCACAAAGCCATCTTTGTACCTAGTTTGCCGTTATCAGGACAAAACTACACTATAAAAAAGCTCGTAAAAATTAACAATCTCCGGCAAAAAACTGCCGGAGATTGTCATTGTATATTATTACGCATTAAACATTTTTCCAGGATTTAATAAGATGTGAGGATCAATAACTGCTTTTAGCTTTTTGCCGGCGGCAAAACCAATTTCACCTGTCTCCCATTTGAGAAACGGCGCTTTCATATAACCGATCCCGTGCTCGCCAGAGAGTGTGCCGCCAAGCTCAAGGGCAGCCTTAAACAATTCTTCCACCGCTTGCTCAACCCGGGCCATCTCTTCCTGGTCATGTTTATTGCTTAAAATATTAGGATGAAGGTTGCCGTCACCAGCGTGGCCAAAGATAACCATCTTGAGGTTGTATGTTTCAGCTATCTGCCGTAACCGGCGAACCATGGCCGGAATCTGGCTGCGCGGCACCGTAGCGTCTTCGGAGATTTTGGTCGGGTTGATCTTACCGCAGGCCGGAGAGATAGCACGACGAGCCTGCCATAATTTATCAATATCTGCCGGGGTTGAAGCAGCCTGAACTTCGCTGGCGCCGCATTGTTTACATACCTTCATAACCTGTCTGGCCTGTTTGGCGATAGCAGCCGCACTGCCATCCACCTCAATGAGCAGAATAGCTTCGGCATTAACAGGCAGACCGATCTTAAGGTAATCCTCCACAGCCCGGATGGTGAGATTATCCATAATTTCTAAAGTCGTCGGAATGATGCCAGCAGCAATCATGTCACTAACCGTATTAGCGGCAGCATCCAAGCTGTTGAAAATAGCCAGCAGAGTTTGTTTTGCGCGCGGTTTGTCAAT
>NZ_JBYKYF010000044.1:0-14635 GCF_057736855.1 Sporomusa sp. | reverse complement strand
TATATATTTTGTTCGGATCCTCAACAAATATCTTCGTGCTGCCCATAATTATGGTAGAAAATACTAAGGCTAAAATAATTAAAATATAAAACTGTTCACGCATTTTAAATTTGTTTAGCTGGTTAAAATACAATCCACCATACTTTAAATAAATACCATCCACCAAACCCAGATGCAAAAAATGAATCAGTGAAGCATATAAAAAATACAATTGCCAATAAGCAAATTCATCCATACCCATTACTTTTGGCAATACCAAAACATAAACAGACCGAATTATCATTGTTATAATATTGGATGCAAAAGAATATGAAAAGTTAGTAAAAAATTCTCGCACACGATTATTCATATTACATCGTTCCTTACTGCGACCAAATTAGTAGTATACTTCACCAGATCCACTTTGTTTTCATTGAAACAAATTGATTCGATAATCATATTCAATATTAAGATTTTCCCTTATTCCTATTGGAGTTTTTTCATAAAGCGAACTATCATAAATATTTTTTATTCCAAGTACTGCATGCCAAATTAGTAACGATATCAAGACTATTACTTTTACATTAATTTCTTTAGTTTTATTTATGGCTAATGGAAGTGCACATATTAAAAATACTTTGAAAAACTCATTTAATCTCAAAATTGGTATTACAATATATAAAGTGTGTATTATAAACATATAAAATAATATTATATTACATAATCGTTGTTCAAACTTATCATTTATATTCAGTCTAGCTATAATCCATATGCAAATAACTGTATTCATTAACATCACTATACCTGTTCCGCCACTATCAAGTACACTAGTTCTTATCCAATTTGAATCAGTGGCGTATGAAGACAGCATCGCTAAATAAGGAAGAATAATTTGACCGGAAAAATCGAATAAATGTAATACAAATAAACAAAGAATTAATACATAATAAACAATTTTATTAACAGAAATTTTCGTCAAGGTCAATATTAGAGAAATTATAGCAGAATAATGAAATGATACGGCTATAACAAAATAAAATAGATATTTTTTTATATTATTCTCTAGCAAATACCGAAATCCATAAAAAACTATAGAAACAGCTAAAATTTGACGAATTGTATTTGTAGACTTCCACCAAATTAGGAAAAAGAAAAATAGACAAGCAAGAAATAAATCAATATTTGATTTGCAATAATACCGTGCACCCTTATAAATAAAAAAACCCGTTAAAACAGCATAAATAAAAAAAATAATCTGTGAATTAAACCCTAAATTATTGAAAAACTCACATAGCAACTGAAATGAATATTCTGGATACAAATTATTTAAGTCGAAAGTCAAGTTATAATACATTGTTTCATAAGTAAAGTAATCCCAACCAATATTATATCTAAATGCCGATATAAGCGTAATTATAGACATAAAAAATATGGCTATATTATATTTAGGTAACAATACTTGCAAAATTAACAATAAAAATGCCATACAATACAATATAGACCAAAATACCAAAGCATACACCTCTTAATTACTGCAATTTCTTCCTATTATAACAAATATCGTATATAATTTGTGCAACAATTTCGCAAGCATTTCCGGTTTCGTAACTACCTAACGCTTCATGATGTTGCTTAATCTTTTTTTGATACTCATTCTGATTAAAATTCAAAATATTACCAATAAGTTCTTCATTAGTTTCTGCTAATGGAAAGGGCCATTCTCTAATTGCTGTATAAAAACTGCGCTCTTGTTCATATTGTTGTAAATCTGTTGCATATATGAAACATGGTTTATATGTTAATGAAAAATCCCATATACAAGAAGAGTAATCTGTAATAAGAATATCGGCGGAACATAGTAGCTCTTGCATATCAGGATAAGTGCTGACATTAAGACATTGATTATTCAGAATATTAAGCTTGATTCCAGGATGCGCTCGAAAAAGAAAAACCCATTTATTACCAAATTTGCAATTTAAAGTTTGTATGATAGCCGTGATATTTATATCTTCATAAACATTTCGTTTATTATCTCTCCATGTTGGTGCATATAAGGCAATTTTTGTACTGGAATCAAGATTATAATGCTTTTTTACCTTCAATACAATATCAGAATAGTTTCTAAAAAAAATATCGTTTCTAGGCATTCCTGTTGGAACAAATTTACTACTATCAATACACAGAGCTTTAGAAGCTATGTCTATAAATTTTCTGCAAGAAGACAAGCACATATCTGTCTCATTCCCCACCAAAGAAAATATTTTCGCGTAAATACTGCTACTATTAATATCTGTCCCGAATTTCTTATAAGCTCCTCCACCATGCCATGTTTCAATGCGAACTTGCGATTTTCTTTTTATTAAGAAACTTCTATAGCCGTGATTATTTGATATAAGAATTTTAGATGTAAAAAAATAATAATAAAAACTCAGCGAACCAGCCTTAACAGTTTTTACATTAAGAAACGGCAATATATCTTTATTGTTTATTACCCAAATAATCTCATAAATTCCAGAATATTCGGAACTGAGAAATTCTGAAATATATTTAGGATTACATGAATAATTTTGACCGTGCGAGTTAAAAAATAAAAGTCTATTTTCTTTAATCGGAAACAAATAAAAAATATATCCTAATGGTCTTATTAGATAAATCAGAATTAACTTTAAAAACAGCTTGATTCTTAGCATATATCCTCCAAATTAAACTACCGCTATAAAATATTCCAGAACCTAAAGCCCTAAAAAAAAACTGAACCATTTTAACGACTTATCGTTGACATAAATCTTTTCAAACTTACTAATTTTAATACAATATTTCTTCCTAATAAATTGCTTAACATATGTTTACTCTTTAACTTTAAAATTCCCCACCAGCCTAACCATGAACCAGCAAAATGATGAACAGTATACGTATTCTTCGTAATCTTAACTCGTCCATCAATTAAATCTTTTGCACACAAATAGTCGAAAGGAAAGATCGCAATCCGATTACCAATAATCTGAAATGTATTATCAAATTTAATTTTATACAAGGATGAAGCAATTTTGGTAATAGTCTCCACATTGGTAGTTGTATCATATCTGCCATCCTGCAAAATAAAATGACGATTATCATAATACTTTAATAACTCTGAAATCCATTCATTTTTTGCAGAAGCCCCCATAATTCCAGTTGATATAGCGTTATCTGATTCAAATCCAAAAAAGGCATTATACTGTAATAAATCATCAAGCGGTTTTATAACCTCAACATCTGTGTCCATATATATTCCGCCATAATCATATAAAACTTTCAAACGAACATAATCACTAACAAATGCCCATTGTTTGGTTTGATATGCCTCCATGCAATATTGGTTTGAATTTAAATCGAAATTTTTTTCATTCCATTCAATGATTTCATAATCCGAGCAATAATATTTCCATGTATCTATATAGTTTTTAAACTGTTCAGGAAGCGGATTTCCACCAAACCAGCAATAATGTATCTTTTTGGGGATCATTCAAATTACATCCTTTAGACAATTTTTGAGTGTTAGATTATTATAAAAAAACTCATCTTAAAAAGTTCACATAAATATACCTTCTCAAAAAAACTGGACACAAAGCCACTATTATTTTAATAAGCAGAATCATTACCATATACGTCAAAGACACGAAGCCTATTTTGTATAAATATCTTTGTAATCGTAGAGCATTTAAGGCATATTTCACACCACCTCGCCTTTTTATCATATCATTGCCGGTTCGAGCGTATACCAAAATTTCCGGAATATTTTTCATTTCATTGCCATTCTGCATCATTCTAACCCACAAGCAATAATCTTCCGCTCCTATCATTTTATTATAGTTTCCTGCTTGAAGTACTGCATCTTTTCGAAACATCACCGTCATATGATTAAATGGATTTCTCTTTTTTGCATAAGCGTAAATTTCTTTATTCGTAATAGGCACTTTACGATATGCAACAATATTATCAATCGTGCCCTCAAATTCTTGTATGTAGCTACCACAAAGTGCCAATCGGGGATTTTTACGAAATTCATCCAGTTGACGCTCAAATCTATTTGATGCAGCTATATCATCAGTATCCATACGCGCTACAAGATCATACTTACAATATTTTAATCCGATATTAAGAGCATCTCCCAATCCTAAATTTTGTTCTAAGGATACTACTGTAAACATGCCTGGATAAGCATTTTCATAAGAGTGTATGATTTCATCAAGTTCTTGAGTCAAAGCACCATCTTTCACAATTACAACTTGATTCGGTGCGATAGACTGATAGATTACACTGTCTAAAGCAAGCTTTAAATATTCTGGATTTTCCTTGTAATATACGGACATCAGTACTGAAAACTCCACAATCCTCCCCCTTTTTCGTTTTAACCAATTTAGTATTTAAACCAATCTTACTTAGTCAATTAATCAATCAAATAGCGTGACAAATCAAACCGCAACTTATTAGTCCCTACACCCTCGGTACTACTTTTAGTAACCAACACCCTCAACGTCTGTAGCATAATTACCAAATCAGTAATTACATTACACTTTTGTATGTAAATCAAATCATAAACCAATTTGTCATACGGGGAAGTATTATACTTACCATAAACTTGCGCTAGGCCAGTAATGCCAGGCTTTACATTATGGCGATAAACATATTCAGAAATATCTTTCTTGAACTGCTCAACAAAGAATGGACGTTCCGGACGTGGTCCGACAATACTCATATCACCCATAAGTACATTAAAAAGTTGCGGTAGTTCATCAAGCCGAGTCGCCCGTAAAAACCGTCCCAGTTTTGTAATACGAGGGTCATTTTCGGATGCTAATACTGGGCCAGTATGCTTTTCAGCATCCTGACACATAGTTCGGAATTTATATAATTTAAACTGTTTTTCATCACGTCCTGTACGTATTTGGCTATATAAGATAGGTCCTGGGCTGTCAAGTTTTACAGCAATAGCGACTAAAATAAATACGGGAAATAATAATATCAATGCTGTCCCTGCTACAACTATATCTAGTATGCGTTTCAAAGAACGCTGCTCTAAAGTTAGTTTTAAACATTGTGGGCGGAATACAGGAATATCATCAAGTTTATCTAGTTCAACTCCACTACAGAATAGTTCATATATGTCAGGAATTAAAAACACCCGTTTACCATTAACATGACAAAAACGTACAATCTCAGCTTTTTTGCTTAAACACAAATCTGAACATACAATAATTAAATCAATGCCCTCTGTAACCTTTTTCCATGGTTCATTTGTATAATCAGTACAAATATACTTCACTTCATAGTTTAACTGTGGTTGGGCATTTAACCTAGCAATCACCTTACTACATTCAGACTTGCTACCAATAACTAAGACACGTTGCGGAATAATCAAGGAATTTTCCAGTCGCCAAAATATATATTTCCAACAAGCTAAGAGAATAAACTGTAATACCATAGTAACGATTAGCACGCCACGCGAGTAACTAAATTCACGCAAAAAGAAACTAACCGCCATAATAAAAATGAAAAGATTAAAGAGGGCTATTGCTAAACTTAGTAATAGTTCGCTATACTTTTTTCGAGCCAACGAAAATAGCCCATTAATGTTAAATAAAATTCCCGCTATAATAATCATCACAGGAAACATATTATAATACTTAGCAAGATGTAATTGAGGCATCTTATCATATAAAACAATATGAATAGCTAAGTAGTTCGCTATTATCAACAGTAATATATCACCTGTTAATAATAATATTTTCTTTATCATTGGAAAACTGTTTCTCATGAAACCGCCTCACAAAACAAATTTATCCTAACACATATACAAACTATTATTTTAATTACTTCGTAATTTTCGTCTCATTTCCATAATAATAATAATAGTAATAAGCATGTTCTTCTTCAATCTCTATCTTGTTTAAAATTACACCAAGTATATGACCGTTTGCCTTAGTTAGAAGCTCTTTGGCTTTTTGCGCCATTTCCGGTCTAATTATTTGCGAATTTAATACAAGGACAATACCATCTACTTTTGAGGCTAAAACACAGGCATCGGTAACCGCCACTGTAGGCGGAGCATCAAGGATTACAATGTCAGCCAAATTTTTTAAAGAATCAATGATATCTACCATTCTGGCAGATCCCAAAAGTTCCGACGGGTTGGGTGGGATTGGACCACTCGTAAGCACTCTCAGATTATCGATATCTGTATCCTGCACCAATTCCACAACAGGAAGTTCTTCGACCAAGATATTAGTCAAACCCCGATTGCGTTTACCAAAGATTTTATGTTGTACTGGTTTACGCAAGTCACAGTCAACAATGATGACTTGTTTGCCAGTTTGCGAAATAGCTACAGCCGTATTGGCAGCTGTAGTAGATTTACCTTCTCCCGGACCAGCACTAGTAAACATAATGGTGCGTAAATCGCCATCGACTTTAGAAAATTGAATATTGGTACGCAATGTTCGGTAAGCCTCGGCGATTGGTGATTTCGCGTCTTCATGTACGATTAATTTACGTTTTTGTTGAACCATAATTCACCTCATCTATGTTTTGTTAAATTGCTGATACGCTTTAACCACCCAGTACGCTCTTGACAGAGATCACTGTCAAAATTCGGAATACTACCAAGTACAGGCAAATCAAGATATTGTTTCACATCGTCAGTTGTACTAATTTTTTTGTTTATATGTTCTGAAAGACAGGCTAGTCCAACGCCACTGAAAATCCCCAGAAAAGCTGCTATAACAATGTTCAGCAACTTTTTAGGTTTAACAGGCTCTTCCGGTAATATAGCCTTATCAATAATTTGCACATCGGTGGGTTCCATGGCTTCGCTAATGCGAGCTTCTTCGTAACGTTTAGCCAGCATGATATAAATTTCCTGAGCAACATTCGCATCACGTAGAACCTTGACAAGCCCTTGCTCTTTGGCAGGTAATGTACTAATCTGCTGCTCCCCTTCAGTCAGAATCTTGTCAATAGCTTGTTGGCGAGCACTATAAACGGCGATTTCGACCTCAGCCTGTATTTGCGATTGGAGTAATCCCTGATGAATCGGATTCGTTGAAGGGGCCTCTGCATTAACCACTCTCGCAATTTCCTCACTAAGCTTAGTATTGGTTTCTGCAATAGCTGCTTGTAATGCTATTACCCTAGGGTGTTGATCAGTATAATTCTGGGACAGGCTAACAAGTTCCACTTCCAATTCAGCCAATTTGGCCTTGTATTGCTGAATCAAAGGACTATCAGCAATAAAACCTGGTTTTTGCTGCCCCAATTGTTGGTTGGCACTATTCAGTTTTGCCTGTGCTGAAGCCAATGCAACTTTATTATCTGCCGCAAGCTTATCAATGGTAGACAATTTATCAATTATAGCCTTAGATTCTTCTGACGGAGATACTATCTTCTGTTCGTATTTGTACTTCTGCAGTATACTTTCGGCCTGCTCAAGCTCTCGTTTTGACTCTTTTAACCTTTCACCAATAAATTCCCGAACCCTCGACTGCTCAGAGCGCACTAACTCAGTCAACCGATCAAGAAAAACCTGCACAAGGGTATTGGCTACTAATTGCGCTTCTTCTTGCGACTTTGCCTGTACTTTGAGTTTTAGGATTTCAGTGTCTTTAACAGGCTGGGTACTTATACGTTCTAACATATCTTCATAGGTAGGCAGCTTCTCTTTGTCTGCCTGAGTTTTTTCAATAACCGCCTGAACGACTGTCCGGCTTTTTAGTATTTCAGCATAAGTAGACATAAGTTGTTTTGTTCCCATTGGATTTCCCATGGGCAAATCGCCAAGCAAAGAATTAGCCAACCCCTTTGGTTGTTTAATTCGTAACGTGGTCTCAGCCTCATAGGTGGGAGGGATAAGGAAACTGATAATCGTCGCCGATATAACAAATAACAAAAAAATTTTGATTATAAACTTACGTCTCTTTTTAAGTATTTTAAGGATATCGTGTAAATCTAAGCTTGTTTCCCCCACTAGTTTGCCTCCAAATTTCAATATAAGTACAATATATGTAATCTTAGTTGTTATCTCTCATCTCACTAATTTGATAAGATGCCGAAATCCACGGAAGGATGTCTTTAGCAAAATCAATACGGTTATTTTTAGTGAGATAAACAACATCGCCATCAGTTAGTTCATAGTTTTGCGACATGTCGCCTTTTTTCAGTAATTGTAATAAATTTGCCTGCTGAGGTTTATCTATTTGATTTTTTCTTATAATAAAAATCTTTTTTTTTGCTGCATATTTAGTATAGCTGCCTGCTGCACTTATAGCATCAAGTAGGTTATGGTGTTTCTCGAGTTCATACATACCTGGCCTAGCTACTTCACCCAATACATACACTCTGGTTGTCCTGAACTTCAATATATTTACAGTTACTATAGGTTTTTTTACATAATTACTAAGCATTTCGGTTATGGTTTGAGTTAAAGTCACTGGCGTTAGGCCTGCTGCTTTTATTTCGCCTACTAACGGAAAAGCGATCATTCCATCTGGTCGAACTGCAATTTCCTTTATATGCAGATCTTCATATCCCCAAACACTAATTTCGAGAATATCTCCCGGTCCAAGTTGATAGCTTTGAGCAAGTACTGGAGACAGATTTAATAGTAATATAAGTAGTGCTACAGCTAAAATACAGGAAAACTTCTTCACTCATGATCCTCCATTCATTATGTTAATGTGTTACTTTTTTCGACCATAGAGTGATTAAATCCTCCCTATATGTCAAAACATTGTAACACATTATTTTCCATGTTGTAACATGTTATTTTCACTAAATATCCAAATTTAACGAATAATGCCTCAACCTTACCAGTCGAGGCTATTCTCAGCTACGCTTATTCATTTTACACTTCTTAGCTAATGCGATATAATCCTCTAGACACTCTACAATCAGATCTGCCTGCATTGGGCTGATGTGATCTAAATTAGCAACATTAACTGCTTCCCGCATAATACTCTGTATCTGGTAAGTCTTATAACCTAAAGTTTCAAGTTGCACTATTAGATTATTTATGCGTGGATCCATAATAATTAAGTACCTACTTGTCTGCTTTAAATCAGAACTAAAGGTACCCGATAATAGGACTTCAGTCCTAGCCCTATTATAACAAAGTCTCCATAGTACTTCTACATTTTTTTACACAAAAAATACTACTAAAATCGACATCATCTGATACACTAACCAATAACTTTAGCTAACAATCTACTAAATATTCCCGTATTTTTTTTGTGATGAACAGGTACCAGTTCAGGGATACAGATATCCTGGCTATTAATAATTTTATCAGGATTTTCAACCAGCAAGCGGTGAGTTAATTCCTTTCCCACCAACGTATTAAGTTTCTCAGCGGTTAAGGCTAAGCTAGGATTGCGATGCCGGGCACTATGAGCGTCAGAACCGATACAATGTACCATATTGCTGCGAAGCATCTGTTCTGCCGCATGCATTGCGCGCTGCCCCATGCTTCCGACAATACTGGCTCCGTTGACTTGTACTAAGACTCCTCTGTTTATCCACTCTGCCAATAACTCCATTCTTTTTGAAATGATAGGGTGTCGTTCAGGGTGAGCCAAAATCGGAGTAATCCCACGAGCCTGCAATGTGAAGAAAAAATCATCGGTAAAACTAGGTAAATCCATAGCCGGCAGTTCAACTAACATATATCGACCACCATTAATACAATAGGATCCTGGACCGCTCACAAGATCAAGTATATCCCAATGAACAGCCACCTCAGCTCCAGGATATACTGGAAAGTTCAATCCATTTTCACTGGATGCTGCTTTTAGCCGTTCACATTCACTGACAATCTTCTCCCACGGTGGCAACCACTTTCCTTCGATAACATGAGGTGTAGCAACAAGAGCCTGAGTTCCATTTTGTTTGGCGATGTCCAGCATAGCAAGCGAAGTATCCAAATCTTTCGCACCATCGTCAATTTCCGGTAAGATATGGCAATGCAGATCAATCATGTGATAAATTCTCCCATCTAACTACATCAAATAATTTAAATTCCTATATTTTAGCATTCCTGAGTTATAACATTTTAAAGAAAAATTTATTCGCTATTATTTATAAAAAACCTTTCAACTTTCTTAAATAATTAAAATAGTTTTTTGTTAAAAGACACCGAAAACAGATTTTTTTATCTATTCGTATTTTTAAGCAAGGAAATACAAAGTTGCTAACGAATTAATGTAATATTTAATAAACAAAAGGAGAATGATTATGCGATACATGAAGTCAAAGGTCTTAGCATTTGCTGTTTCTTTGACATTGGTTAGTTTCTCGCCATCCGCCCTCGCCGCCGACAAACAGGTCAGCTATGAAGCCCGTCTGTCGGCTAACGTTCCGCTAAGCAGCAACGTGTATGACCAACTAGAAAAACTTGACGGCCTTGGGTATATCCAGAGCATGCGGACAGGAGCCAAACCGTATACCCGGATGCAGGTGGCAGAGTGGATTAAGGAAGCTGCTGACCGCGTAAGTCCAAATGATGCACAATATGTTCATTCAATATTAGCCGAGCTAAAAGAAGAATTCCGCGATGAGTTAGCTGTACTGGACGGCGGTAATCCAGCATATGGTTTAACATTAAAACAATGGTCGGCGAGCTTTGCCAAGTATGACGGTGATATTCTTAGCCAAGGGCGAACAGATAAAAACATACTGCCCAAATCAAGTTATCAGCCATTTGCAATCAACTCTGACGGCTACCGATTGAGCGATGATGGTAACTTTACCGCTGCAGTTCGCTTTGAAGGCAAAGTCGCCCCCAGCCTGGTTGTCAGCCTGACAGCCCGAGGCGACAGTGATCTGGATGACGACCTGACCTTCCCTTCTATCTATGTCAAAACCCATATCAACAATATGGAAATCCAGCTAGGCAAAGATTCTTTTTGGTGGGGACAGGGCAGTCGCGGCAGCTTGTTGCTGACAAACAACAGCCGCGCCAAGAACACGGTCAAGTTATCTACTATCAAGCCGTTGGAAGCTGGCGGTATATTCAAATTTCTAGGTAATGTCAGTATTGCCGGCTTTTATTCTGAACTTGAAGAACATCGTGACAGTGATCTAAAACAACCAGGCTTTAGCGGCCTTCGGCTTGACTTTGTTCCCAGCGACAACTTTACATTCGGCATTGCCCGCACCGACATCGTACGTGGATTACACGGCAGTGATTTAGGCGATTTCCTCATAGGAAAAAATGCGGATAATACAGCCGATGAAAAATGGAACTCTATTGCTGGCATCGATTTCCGCTGGCGATTAAAGAACCTGGGTGGCGCACAAGTATATGGAGAGCTCTATGGCGAAGATCAGGCCGGTTCCCTGATGCCACTACCAAGCAAAAATGCCTATCTGTTGGGTGTCTACCTGCCGCGCCTATCAGCTTCCGGAGACTGGGAGGCACAATTAGAGTGGGCAGACACTAATGAAGTCTGGTACAAACACTGGAAATTTGATGACGGCTATACATATAAAGGTAACATCATGGGTGACGCCATGGGCAATAATGCCAATCGCTATTACGGTAGACTGACACATTATCTAAATGGGGTTACCCAAGTCAGTCTACACGGAGAGCGAGTGGAAATGAATCAAGAGGTAACTCAAAGTGTTAATAGCGCTTGGCTGTCTCTCAGAACGCAAGCAGGACAAAATCTATTTGTCAATGCAGCGCTGGGCAAAGCCTGGATAAAGAATCAGAACTTCACACCTGGAATAAAGGATGATGGTCTATTTACCAGCTTGATGATCTCGCAACGATTTTAAGAACATAATAACAATAGAATACCTGAGATGGGAAATTACAAGTAGTTATTCAAGTAGTTATTAAAGAAGTATACCAGATCTTTTTAATAAGACGAATTATAAAATTAAGTGCGACAGATAAAAAAAAGAATGACTCATGACTGATTCGTGTATAAAATGAAGTCACCACAACACCATTTTTACACAGGAGAATCAATCATGAGCTATACCCATCTTACCACATTTGAACGAGGCAAGCTAGAACTATTATACAAACAAGGTAAATCTACACGATCAATCGCTCGCGAGTTAGGGCGACATCATTCCACGATTGCTAGAGAATTAAAACGTAATAAAAGTGCTACTGTCTATCAAGCAGAAATAGCTCAAGAAACTTATCAGAAGCGACGTCAAAGGTCTAGGCCTATTGGCAAGTACTCTTTCGATCTCGCCGCATTGATAGAAGAAAAACTTCAACAAACATGGTCGCCCGAACAAATAGCTGGACGAATGAAGATCTGCTCCAGCGGGCAAACCGTGTCTTTTAAAACGATTTATCGGTGGCTTTACTCGGGAATGCTCCAGACATATGATACTGCTGTCCTTAGGCATAAAGGTAAACGCCGCCAGCCAACGGAAACTAGAGGACGGTTTAACGTCGGCAAATTGATAAGTTCTCGCCCCCAAGAGATCCGAAAGCGTGAAAGTTTTGGACACTGGGAGTTAGATACAGTCGTTTCCAGCCGTGGTAAAAGCAAGGCTTGTGTTGCTACTTTTGCTGAGAGAAAGACACGTTTGTATTTAGCTTAAAGATGCCTGATCGCGTCTACGTCAATGGAATTAAAGCATTCCTCCAAGGCTCTTTTAAGACGGCTACCGTAGACAGAGGTAAAGAGTTTGCCTGTTATAAGAGTCTAGAGGAAAATCATGATATAGACGTATATTTTGCTGATCCATATCCATCTTGGCAGTGAGGAACAAATGAAAACTCTAATGGCTTACTGCGTGAGTTTTATCCAAAAGGTTATGATTTTGCCCTCGTTACGGAAGAAGAACTTGCTAGAGTTCTAGAACTAATTAACAATCGCCCGAGAAAGTGTCTTGGTTGGAAAACTGCTTACGAATCATTCATGGAAGAACTGTCGCAATTAGCTTGACAAACCGTCTTTTAAAAAAACGCTAAATTTGCTTAAGCATATAGTCTTAGAATTGTTTGAAAATTTTAATATCTTTGCTAACAAATACTAAAATCGTATTAACTAATAAATCACGATCGTTGACCTGAGGTTGAACCTAAACTGATAAAATTAGCTGAAAACGTAAAAGGCCCCATTAATTAACATCTACCCAATTGGTAATTTCATAAAACATAAATCTGTAGAAATTCAGTAACAATACAGTTTAAGCCTTTCAATTCAGACTGACAAGATAAGTTACATTATTAATTTTACAGCGTACTGTCATGCTTACTCACATCCAAACTCTCCCCAGAATTTGTTGATTTACCCTGTATTCTACCCATCACAATTAGTGCTTCAAATAATAACGTAACAAAAGTTTCGGTTCAAGAATATTAAATACATTTGAAAAGTGCACATCTTCGAGGAATCCCATTTCTGAGAGTTGCATTGAAATTTCTTCAATAAAATGACTAGCAATTACTACCATAATTTTTTCTGGATCCTCTTGTAATAAAATATCTGGACTATAAACGGGTTTTCCTTGAAAAGAACACTGCCATTTAATAGGATTACTATCTACAAAGTAAGATACTTCGAATGGTATTACCTCGCATAAAGCCTCGCTGCTAGAACCAGTTCCCCAAAGTATGATTTTTTTATTAATTAACTTTTCTATGTTTTTAGGTATATAACTTATATCAGTTATTGAACTATTCTTGTTTTTATTTTTTAGTACCATTTGAATCAATTGATGATATTTTTCTCCCATAGATTCAATGCTAAAATGAGACTTTACATACTCCCTTGCTTGTTGACTCATGTGTGCCAACAACGACCGATCAAAATATAGTTGCTTAATTGCTTGGCTAAATTGTTTTACCTCACCGCGTTCAACTAAAAATCCTGTTTTTTTATCTCGAATGGTACAATCTGTAGCACCTTCCAATAAAGATGCCACAGGTATACAGCCGCAAAGTTGCGCTTCAATGGGAACAATGCCCAGCCCTTCTGAATAAGAAGGAAACAAAAGGACATGAGCACTATGCATAAGGTTATAAACTTGTTCCGAACCAATCATTCCCCAGTATGTAACCAAATTGCCCACACCATTATTTTGAAACAAATCCTTCAATTGCCCGATATCCAGACCATCCCCTACAATATCTAATGACACATTCACCCCATCATCAATTAAGTTACGCAATATCTGTGGAAGTAAAAATATTCCTTTCTCTGAATTATATATTCTCCCAACGTAAATAAGCTTCAAAGTATTCGACAAAAAATCACGTTCAATAACCTTATCAATATTAATTTTAGGAACACCGTGTAAAATAACATCACACTTACAACGCTTATTTACTATTCTCTCTACTACTTTTTTTACCACAGGGCTAACTGCAACAATATGGTCACAAAGTTCAGCTTTATAAGTGCTAATCCTTGCAAAATATTCTTTTCTATCATGTACTATAGGAATAACAACAGGGTTAGCTTTACCAGTACCGATACCAAGCTGAGCGAATAATGCATGGTTTAGAAACACCACATCATAGTCTCCATCATATAATATCTTTGATACCCTGCTCACATGCTCTAGAGGTTCTTCCGGATTTAAACCAGAAACATAAACTTTTTTGAGTCCCATCTGATCTATTCGATCAAACCAATTGCCAGGACATTCT